>JBEQAH010000117.1:0-6263 GCA_041640435.1 bacterium
GATGGTCTTCATCCTGCGCCCGGATTTAGACGACACCCAGGCCCGGGCTGCGGTGGAGCGGGTGGTGGCGAGGATCGCGGAGCGGGGCGGGGAGGTGCGCTCCGTTGAGCCATGGGGCAAGCGGCGCTTGGCCTACCCCATCCAAAAGCACCGGGAGGGTTACTACGTGCTGGTGCGGTTCCAGCTGGACGGCCAGCGCGTGCAAGACCTCAAGTCCGCAGTGGCGCTGCAGGAGGACGTAATCCGGTTCCTGGTGTGCGAGGCGGTTCCGGTAACCCCCCCGCAGCCACCTGTGGCCGGCACCGCGGAGCAGCTGGAGGCGGTGCCGTCGGGGGGAGGTGAGGAGGGGTGCTGAACCGTGTGGTGTTGATCGGGAGACTCACCCGTGACCCGGAGCTGCGCTACCTCCCGAGCGGCCAGCCTGTGGCCACCTTCACCCTGGCGGTGGACCGCCCCTTCGCCAACGCCCAGGGGGAGCGCAAGACGGACTTCATCCCCGTGGTGGCGTGGCGCAAGCTGGCCGAGCAGGTGTCGGCGCACCTGGCGAAAGGACGGCTCGTGGCCGTGGATGGCCGGCTGCAGATCCGCGAGTACGAGACCCAGGATGGCCAGCGGCGCCGGGCGGTGGAGGTGGTGGCGGAAGCGGTGCGCTTCTTGGACCGCAAGGCGGAGCCTGCCCCGGAGGTCGGGGTACCCGAGGATCTTGAGCCTGCGCCGGAGCCCGAAGAGGAAGACGTGCCCTTCTGAGGAGGTCAGGCGGCATGGCGGAGAAGGAGAAAAAGGAAAAGCGGGAGTGGAGGCCGCGGCGTCCCCGACGGAAGGTGTGCAGCTTCTGCTCGGAGCGGGCGCAGTTCGTGGACTACAAGGACGGGAATCGCCTGCGGCGGTTTGTGTCCGAGCGCGGGAAGATCCTGCCCCGCCGGGTGACGGGCACGTGCGCCAAGCATCAGCGCATGCTGGCGGTGGCCATCAAGCGGGCGCGGGAGCTCGCCCTACTCCCCTACACCGCGGATTAACGTCGGCGGAGCCGGCGGCGCAGTACGCGGGGCCAGAGGACCATGGCGAGGGTTCGGGCCGGGGTCGGCCCGGTGCGTGAACGCACCGCAAGCCTCACGGAGGGCGCACTCCTTGCGGCGCTCACCGCGCTGGTGGCGCTGCTGGTGGCCCTGTTTGGGTCTCTCGGCTTGGTGGCGGCTCCTCTGCCGCTGTTGG
Organism: bacterium; assembly: GCA_041640435.1. Lineage (GTDB taxonomy): Bacteria > Sysuimicrobiota > Sysuimicrobiia > Sysuimicrobiales > Sysuimicrobiaceae > Tepidifontimicrobium. Next base: position 1,213 of record JBEQAH010000117.1, read on the forward strand.
TCCTCACGTACCGTCGGGGCGTACGCACGGCGGTGCTGAGCGCGGTCGTGGCAGGCCTCGTGCTTACGCCCTTCTTCGGGTTCCCACAGGGTTTGGCGTTCGTGGGGGTGTTCGCCCCGGTGGGCGTGGTGCAGGGCGTGCTGGCCCGCCGGGGCGGGGGAGGTCTTGCGCCCCGGGCGGTGCTGTGGGGAGCGTGCGTGGGTTTGGTGGTGACCCTGGCAAGTCTCGCGGTGACCCGATTCCTCGTAGGCCTGGACCCCTTGGAGACGGTGGTGGCAGCACAGGTGCGGGGCGCGCAGGCGGCTGCAGAGCTGAGCCGTCGGCTGGGAGCACCGCCTCAACAGGTGCAACAGATGGAGCTCCTGGCCCAGCAGATGCCGAACCTGCTGAGGACCATCTTACCCGCGGCGCTCGTGCTGGGGGTCACGCTGTGGTCCTACGGTTCGTACACCCTGGCCCGGCACGTCATGCGCCGCCTGGGGACCGAGCTGCCGGGGTTCGCGCCCATCCTCACTTGGCGCTTGCCGCCTGCAGGGGGGTTGGTGCTGGTCGGGGCGGTGCTGTTGGGCGCCGTCGTGCAGCCGTGGTTCCCTGAAGTAGGCCAGGTGCTCGTGGCCAACGGCTTCATGCTCAGCGTCCTCACCTTTGCCTTTTTCGGTTTTCTCACCCTCCTGCACTACCTCGTGGCCCGAGAGGTGCCAAAGGCGGGTCGGGTGCTGGCCGTCGTGGCCGTGGTGCTTCTGGGCGACCTGGGCACCTTCGCCATGGTGGCCTTAGGCCTGATCGATCTCTGGTTCGACCTGCGGAAGGTGGGGCCGCGGGCGGAGCGTTCACCATGAAGGTGATCCTGACTCAGGACGTGCCGTCCCTGGGGAAGGCGGGATCCGTGGTCGATGTGAAGGAAGGGTACGCCCGGAACTACCTGCTACCCCGGGGCCTGGCGCGGGAGGCCACCGAAGGCCAGCTGCGGGCGCTCGAGCAAAGGCGGGCGGCCCAGCAGCGCCGCGCCGCCCGGGAGGAGGAACGCGCGCGGGCGCTGGCGGCGGCTCTCGAGGGGCGCACGGTGCGCGTGCGGGCGAAGGCGGGCAGCACGGGCAGGCTCTTCGGCGCGGTGACCGCGCAGCAGGTCGCCGAGGCCCTCAAGGGCATGGGGTTCGACGTGGACCGCAGGCAGGTGGATTTACCGGAGCCCATCAAAGCTGTGGGCACCCACACGGTCGTGGTGCGACTGGCACACGGCCTGGTGGCTCGGGTACGGGTCGAGGTGACCGGTGATGGCTGACCGGTCCGCCGTGCGGGCCCGCGGCCGCATCGGGACCTCCAGCCGCGCGGAGCTCAAGCGCCGGGTGGGTGCGCTGTTCAGCGTGCTGAGCGAGGTCTACGGACCCGAGCGCCTCATTGTAAAGGCGGGCAAGCTGGAGGCGCTCACCCTCATGCGTTCCGCGCGGCTGGCAGACCGGGTGGTGGCGCTGCAGCGACTGGTGTACGACGACCCCACCATCCACCGCGCTCCACCAGAGTCGGAGATCCCCCGGGTGTTGTCGGAAGTGGAGGAGGAGCTGGCCGACCTGGTGGCCCAAAGGCGGGTGGAGGAAGAGCTGGAGCGGAAAGTCGCCGAGCGGATGAACCAGCGGCAGGACGACTACCTGCAGGAGATCCGGCTTCAGGTCCTGCGAGAGGCGGCGGGGCCTGAGAACGCCACAACCCGCAGGAAGCTTGAGGAGCTCGAGGCCCTGGAGCGGGTAAGGCTCTCCCAGTCCGCTCTCGAGGCCCTGCGACCCCGTCGGCTGAAGGAGGTGGTTGGACAGGAGCGGGCGATCCGGGCCCTGCTGGCCAAGCTCGCGACCCCCTATCCCCAGCACGTGATCCTGTACGGCCCTCCGGGTGTGGGGAAGACTACGGTCGCGCGGCTCGCCCTTGAGGAAGCCCGTCGGCTCCCGTACACCCCGTTTCCGGAGAACGCACCCTTCGTGGAAGTGGACGCCACGACCCTGCGGTGGGACCCGCGGGAGGTCACCAACCCCCTCCTGGGTTCGGTGCACGACCCCATCTACCAGGGATCCCGGAAGGACTTCGCGGACGTGGGCATCCCGGAGCCCAAGCTGGGGCTGGTGACACGGGCGCACGGAGGCGTGCTGTTCATCGACGAGATCGGTGAGATGGACCCGCTGCTGCAGGCCAAGCTGTTGAAGGTGCTGGAGGACAAGCGGGTCACGTTTGAGTCCAGCTACTACGACCCCGACGACCCCCACGTGCCGGCGTACGTGCGACGGCTGTTCGAGCAAGGGGCACCGGCGGACTTCGTGCTCATCGGCGCCACCACCCGCGATCCGGAGGAGCTCCCGCCAACCCTGCGGTCACGCTGCGCGGAGGTGTTCTTCGACCCCCTCTCTCAGGCGGACATCGAGCGCATCGTGGTCCAAGCGGCCCGGCGACTCGGGGTGACGCTGCACCCCAGGGTGCCGGAGCTGGTCGCCACTTACACCGTGGAGGGCCGCAAGGCGGTGAACCTGCTGGCTGATGCCTACGGCATGGCCCTGCACCGACGGAGGGGCCGCGGCGGCCGGGTCCGGATCACAGAGGAGGACATGCTGGAGGTGATCCGAGTCTCCCGCCTGACGCCGTCCACCAGTGCCCGGGCCTCGGATGTGCCGGAGGTCGGGAAGGTATTCGGGCTCGGGGTGGCCCACTACCTGGGCTCCATCGTGGAGGTGGAGGCCGCGGTGTTCCCCGCGGCACAACGCGGGCGAGGCAGCGTGCGGTTCAACGAGACCGCCGGCAGCATGGCCAAAGACTCGGTGTTCAACGCGCTGTCTGTAATCAGACGGCTCCTGGGGATAGACCTCGGTCAATATGACGTTCATGTGAACGTGGTCGGCGGGGGGCTTGTGGACGGCCCCAGCCTGGGACTGGCCATCACCGCTGCGCTTGCGAGCGCCGCCCAGAACCGGCCGGCCCTTCAGAACGTGGCGCTGACCGGCGAGGTGAGCATCCAGGGACGGGTGCGGGCTGTGGGCGGGATCCCGGAGAAGCTTTACGGGGCCCGACAGGCGGGGATCAGAAAGGTCGTCTTGCCGCAGGAGAACCAGAACGACCTACCTTCTGAGGTCGGGGGTGTTCAGGTGGTCCTGGTCCAGACCGTGGAGGAGGCGCTGCCGCACGTATTGGTACCTCAGGGCCGCAGGCGGCATTAGTTGTCCACCCGGTCCACAAACCCCCTCCCCCACAGGTTCCCCACAGGGAACGACCAGGCGTTCCTCCAAAAACCCACCACTCCTCCACACCTTCCGGAAATCCACAGGTTGTCCCGTAGGTTTCGCACAGCTGCTCCGTGGTAGACCGTTGGTGGACAAATGGGAGCCGAACTGGCGTTTGCTATTATAGGGAGGGGTAGCCGTGGCCGCTGCCGTTGACCGTGTCCCGCCGCAGAGCCTCGAAGCGGAGATGGGGGTACTCGGCTCCATGCTCCTGGACCGGGACGCCATCGCGGCCGTGGTGGAGCTGCTGCGGCCTGAGGACTTCTATCGGGAAGCCCACAGGCTGATCTATTCCGCCATCGTAGACCTGTTCGAGCGCGGCGAGCCCGTGGACCTCATCACGGTCACGGACCGGCTGCGGGACCGGGGGCGGCTGGAGGACGCGGGCGGCGCCGCCTACGTGGCCTCCCTGCTGAACGTGGTGCCCACCGCCGCCAACGCGGAGTACTACGCCCGCATCGTGATGCAGAAGTCCATGCTCCGCGCCCTCATCCGGGTGGGCACGCAGATCGCCCACCTGGGGTTTGAGGGGGAGGAAGATGTGGAGGTGCTGGTGGACCGGGCGGAGCGGTTGGTGTTCGAGATCGCCAACCGCCGTATGCAGCAGGACTTCCAGCCGCTTCGGGACCTGATCCGGCAAACCATGGAGCGCCTGGACACCCACTACGAGCGCGGCATGATCACCGGCATCCCCACCGGCTTTACGGACCTGGATGAACTCACCGGCGGGCTGCAGCGGGGAGACCTCATCATCGTGGCCGCGCGACCGTCCATGGGCAAGTGCCTGAAGTACGACAGCCTGGTGGTGGACCCGCACACCGGCCTTCTGCGGACCATCGAGGACGTGGTGCGGTCCCGGCAGGGGGTGGTCCTTACCCTGGATGGCGGGCGTTTGCGGGAAGCGCAGCCCTCCGCCTTTGTGGACGATGGGATCAAACCCACCTTCCGGGTGCGCACCGCCCTGGGCCGGGAGGTGGAGGTGACCGCCACGCACCCCTTCCTCACCCCCGAGGGCTGGAAGCCGCTGGCGAGCCTCCGGCCCGGCCACTTGGTTGCGGTGCCCGCGCGCCTGCCGGTGTTCGGGACCCTCGACCTGCCCGCCGCGGAGGTGCGCATGATCGCGTACCTGGCTGCGGGCCGCCTGCCCGCGCAACCTGAGGTGAGCCGCGACTTCCTGGACGCGGCCGCCGCGTGCGCCGCCGTGCGGGCTGCACGGGTACCGGCCCTTGCCGGCGCACTGCCCCCGCGGCCAGAGTTAAGCCCGGACGACGCCTCCGCGGTGGTGGCAGAACTCCTGCAGGACTACCCCTCCCTGGCCGAGCCGGCCCACCGCCGCCAGCTGCCCGAGGTGGTTTTCCGGCTGAACCCGCCCAAGCTGCATCTGCTGCTGCGTTGCCTGCTGGCCTGCGTGGCTACGGTGGAGGGCGACCCGGAGGGCTGGTCGCGCGGGGAGCACGAGGCGTTCGGGGTCCGCGCAGAGTTGCCCAGCCCGGCCATGGCCCGTCAGGTCCAGCACCTGTTGCTGCGGCTCGGCGTCCTCGCCGCTTGGGACGGCGGCCGGACCCTCGAGGCGCGGCGCGAGGCGGCGATCCAGCTGCTGCGCACCTGCGGGGTTTTGGGGTGGGGCCGGCTACGGCAGTGGGCCCGGTACGCACCCCAGCCGCTTCTGCCCGAACCCGACTTCGTGTGGGACCCCATCGTGTCCGTGGAGTACACCGGCGAGCACCCTGTCTACGACCTGACGGTGCCGGGTACCCACAACTTCGTGGCCAACGACGTGTGCGTGCACAACAC
>JBEQAH010000118.1:0-6243 GCA_041640435.1 bacterium
TCACGCTGGGGCCGGTGAGCCTGCAGCCGTCCGAGTTGAGCAAGCTGGCGCTCATTGTGACCCTGGCGTGGACGTTGAGCCAGCGGCGGGAGCCGTTCCACAGGCCCACGGACCTGCTCCCTTACCTGTTGCACGCCGTCCCCCCCTTCGTGTTGGTGTTCCTGCAGCCCGACCTGGGCACCTCCCTCGTGTTCGTCGCCATCGTGCTGGGCATGCTTTGGACCGCGGGCGTCCCCCGGCGGCACCTGGGAGGGCTGGTGGCCACGGGGCTGCTGGCCGCACCCTTCCTGTGGCCGCTGCTCAAGCCCTACCAGCGGACGCGCCTCGTGGTGTTCCTCCACCCTGACCTGGATCCGCTCGGAGCGGGCTACAACCTCATCCAGTCCAAGATCGCCATCGGGTCCGGCGGGCTGTGGGGCAAGGGGCTGTTCGCGGGCACCCAGAACACCTTGCAGTTCCTGCCCATGCAGCACACCGACTTCGTGTTCGCGGTGATCGGCGAGGAGCTGGGCTTCGCGGGCACCGTGGCCGTCCTCGCCCTGTTTTGGGCGTGGTGCGTGCGTGGCCTGCAGGTGGCGGCGGCGGCGCGGGACGACTTCGGCCGGTACCTGTGCGTGGGCGTGGTGAGCATGGTGGCGTTCCACACGCTGGTGAACGTGGGCATGGCCGTGGGCCTCGCCCCCGCCACGGGCATCCCCTTGCCCTTCATCTCGTACGGGGGAACCTCCCTGCTGGTGAACCTCGCCGGGGCAGGGCTGGTGTTGGGTGTGGGGCTGCGCAGGCCCAAGATCCTGTTTTGAGCGTGGAGGATGTATGCGTCGGCGCATCGTGGCGAACGTGGAACCCTTCGAGACGCGGGTGGCGGTGTTCGAGGACGACCGGCTGGTGAACCTGTTCGTGGAGCGCGGGGAGCCCCTGGCGGGCAACGTGTACAAGGGGCGGGTGGCGAACGTGCTGCGGGGCATGGACGCCGCCTTCGTGGACATCGGCCTGGAGCGCAACGCCTTCCTGCAGGCGGGGGACGTGCGCAGCCAGCGCATCGGCGGCGAGGAGCTGGAAGATGCCATCGGCCGGGGCGGGATCCAGCAGCGGCTGCGGGTAGGCCAGGAGGTCCTCGTCCAGGTCACCAAGGAGCCCATGGGGAGCAAGGGGGCGCGGGTCACCACCTACATCGCCATCCCCGCCCACTATCTGGTCCTCATGCCCACGGTGAGCTACGTGGGGGTTTCCCGCAAGATCGAAAGCGAGGCCGAGCGACGGCGGTTGCGGGAAATCGCCCAGCGGCTGCGGCCGGAGGGGATGGGGCTGATCGCGCGGACCGCCGCAGAAGGGGCCACGGAGAAGGATCTGCAGGATGACCTGCGCTACCTGCTGAGCGTCTGGAACCGGGTGTTGGAGCGGGCCCGGACCAGTCGGGCGCCTGCCCTCCTGTACCAGGACCTGCGGCTTCTGCGGCGCGTGGCCCGGGACTTGTTCACCGGCGACGTGGAGCGGTTCGTGGTGGACTCGCCACGGGAGTACGAGCGGCTGGTGGATCTGGTGAGCTCCTACGCCCCCCACCTGCGGGACCGGTTGGAGTTGTACCGCGGCCCGGAGCCCATCTTCGAGCACTTCGGGATCGAGCGGGAGATCGAGACCGCCCTGCGGCGCAAGGTCTGGCTGCCGTCGGGGGGCACGCTGGTGGTGGACCGCACGGAGGCCCTGACGGTGATCGACGTGAACACGGGCCGGTACGTGGGGGAGCGGGATCTGGCCACCACCATCCTCCATACGAACCTGGAGGCGGTGCAGGAGGTGGTGCGCCAGATCCGGCTTCGGGACATCGGGGGGATCGTGCTCGTGGACTTCATCGACATGGACAACCCGCAGCACCGCCAGCAGGTGCTCCGGGCGCTCCAGGAGGCGGTCCGGCACGACCGCTCCAAGACCCACGTGATCGACCTGACCCAGCTCGGGCTTGTGGAGATCACCCGCAAGCGGGTCCACCAGGACCTGGAGGAGGTCCTGCGCATGCCCTGCCCGTACTGTGACGGCCGCGGCCGGGTGTTGTCCGTGGAGACCATGGCGAACCGCGTGCGCCGGGAACTGCGCCGGCTGGCTTCCTCCCAGCCCCAGCCCGTGCTGGTGGTGCGCGTCCACCCCCTGGTGCACGCGGAGTTGGTGCGAGACGGGGCGTGGCTGAGGCGGTTGGAGGAGCAGACGGGAAAGACGGTTCGCATCCTGCCCCGCGAGGGCCTGCACGTGGAGCAGTTCGAGACCGCGGGGGCCGCGACCGTGGACCAGGTGGAGGAGGTGGACGCAACCCGCATCCGCGCTTACGTCTGGGGCCCCGAGGAAGTCCTGCACGTGGGCTCCGAGCCCGACCCCGAGCAGGAGCGAGCCCTGGCGGGCGCGGGGCGGCCCGCGGGCTGGTGGGACCGCCTTCGCCGCCTGCTCTCCGGCCGCGGGCGAGTAGGCGCTCCTCGGGGCCGGCTATAATCGTCTGTGGCCGGCGGCGCAAGGAGGATCGGTGGTGCGCAAGGCGGCGGAGGTCCGGGAGACGTTCCTGCGGTTCTTTGAAGACCGGGGGCACGTCCGCGTGCCCAGCATGTCTCTGATCCCTCAGGACCCCACGCTCCTGTTCACCAACTCCGGCATGGTCCAGTTTAAGGACGTGTTCCTGGGCGTCGGCACCCGTCCGTACAAGCGGGCGGTGGACGTCCAGAAGTGCATGCGGGTGGCCGGCAAGCACAACGATCTGGAGGACGTGGGCCGGGATGGCTATCACCACACCTTCTTTGAGATGCTCGGGAACTGGTCCTTCGGGGATTACTACAAGCGCGAGGCCATCGCGTGGGCGTGGGAGCTCCTGACCCGGGTGTGGGGCCTCCCGCCGGACCGCCTGTGGGCCACCTGCTTCGAGGACGAGCTGGGTGAGATCCCCCGCGACGACGAGGCCGCGGAGATCTGGCTCTCGCAGCCCGGGTTTGACCCCCGCCACCTGCTGTTCTTCGGCCGCAAGGAGAACTTCTGGGAGATGGCGGATGTGGGCCCCTGCGGCCCCGACAGCGAGATCCACATCGACCGGGGACCGGAGTTCTGTGACCGGCAGGGCGAGCCCGGCCACGTCTGCCGGGTGAACGGCGGCTGTGCGCGGTTCCTGGAGTTATGGAATCTGGTCTTCATCCAGTACAACCGCACCGGCCCCACTACCCTGGAGCCGCTTCCGGCCAAGCACGTGGACACCGGCATGGGGTTTGAGCGCCTAGTGGCGGTGCTCCAGGGAGCCGCCGACAACTACAGCACCGATCTGTTCACACCCCTCATGGACCGGGTGCAGGAGCTGTGCGGGCAGTCCGAGGCGGAGCGCGCGCAGGACGTGGTGGCCTACCGCGTCATCGCGGACCACGGCCGCGCCGCAACCTTCCTGGTGGCGGACGGGGTGGTCCCCGGCAACGAGGGGCGCGGGTACGTCCTGCGCATGATCATCCGCCGCGCGGCCCGCTTCGGGCGCAGGCTGGGCCTCGTGCGGCCTTTCCTCGCGGACGTGGCGGACGTAGTGGTGGACGGCATGGGGGAAGCGTACCCCGAGCTGGTCCAGCACCGGGACTTCATCCGCCAGGTGCTGACCGCGGAGGAGGAGCGGTTCAGCCGCACCCTGGAGTCGGGGTTGGTGCGCCTGGAGGAACTGGTGGCGACTGCCAGGGCGGAGGGCCGAACCGTCCTGCGGGGCGAGGAGGTGTTCCGCCTGTACGACACCTACGGGTTTCCGCGGGAGATGACGCAGGACGCCGCGCGGGAGGCGGGCCTGGAGGTGGACTGGGAGGGGTTCGAACGGGAGATGGAGCGCCAGCGCCGCCGGGCCCGCGCCAGGTCCGCGTTCGCTTCCGCGCAGGCACCCTCCTCCCTCCAGGCGCTGGTGGAGAGCGGGGTCCGTACGGAGTTCACCGGTTACCGGAGACTCGTGGGGTCCGGTCGTGTGCTGCTCCTGCTCAGGGACGGGGCGGGCGTGCAGGCCGCCTCCGCGGGCGAGGAGGTGGAGGTGGTCCTGGACCGCACGCCGTTCTACGCAGAAGCAGGGGGCCAGGTGGGTGACACCGGTTGGTTGGTCTCCCGCTCCGGTCGGTTCGAGGTAGTGGACACTCAGCGGCCCGCGGGCGATGTGGTGGTGCACCGGGGGGTTGTACGGGAGGGCACCCTGCGGGTGGGCGACCGGGTCACGGCCCAGGTAGACGGGCCCAGGCGGTGGGAGGTGATGCGCCACCACACGGCGACCCATCTCCTGCACAAGGCGCTGCGGGAGGTGTTGGGCGAGCATGCACGGCAGGCCGGCTCCTTGGTGGCGCCCGACCGACTCCGATTTGACTTCGTTCACCTGCAGCCGCTCACCGCAGAGCAGCTGGCGGCGGTGGAGCAGAGGGTGAACGAGAAGGTGCTGGAGGCCATCCCCGTCCGCGTGGCGTTCATGCCCTACGAGGAGGCTTTGCGGCGAGGCGCCATGGCCCTGTTCGAGGAGAAGTACGGGGAGGTGGTGCGGGTCGTCTCCGTGGGCGACTACAGCCGGGAGCTGTGCGGCGGCACCCATCTGCGCAACACCAGCGAGGTGGGGCTGTTCCGAATCGTTCAGGAGACTGGAGTGGCTGCGGGCGTGCGGCGGGTGGAAGCTGTGGCCGGGTGGGCGGCGTACCGGTGGACGCGCGGGCAGACGGACATTCTCCTGCGGCTGGCCGCGCAGCTGCGGGCAGCTCCGGAGGACGTGCCGGTCCGGTTGAACCGCTTGCTGGAACAGGTGCGGTCCCTGGAACGCCAGCTGCGGGCGCTGCAGCAGGGGGCTCGCAGCGAGGAAGTGGAGCGGGTCCTCGACCACGCGCAGGAGGTGGCGGGGGTGCGCGTGGTGAGCGCGCGCTTCGACGGGCTGGGCGAGGAAGCTCTGCGGGCTTTGGGCGACCGGCTGCGGGAGCGCCTGCGCAGCGGTGCGGTGGTGCTCGGCAGCGCCCGGGACGGCCGGGTGTCCCTGGTGGCTATGGTCACCCGCGACCTGTGCAGCCGGCTGCAGGCCAGCGAACTCATCCGGCCTGTGGCGGAGCTGGTGGGTGGCCGGGGCGGGGGCCGGCCCGAGCTCGCGCAGGCCGGGGGGAAGCATCCCGAGCGCCTGGACGAGGCGTTGCAGCGTGTGCCCGAGTTCGTGCGAAGGCTGCTGGAGGGCGGCGCGTGACGGGCCGGGTGCTGGCCGTGGACTACGGCACGCGGCGCGTTGGCCTGGCGGTCAGCGACCCCACGGGCGTGGCGCTGGAGCCGCTACAGCCGCTTTCGCGCCGCGGGGACGAACAGGCGGCGCGCCAAGTGGCGGAGGTGGCGCAGCGGGCCGGTGCCCGAACCATCGTGGTCGGCCTCCCTTTGCGCACCGACGGCACCGAGGGGCCGGAGGCCGCCGCGGCCCGTGCCTTCGCCCGTAAGATCGCCCGCTACACGCAAGCGGCCGTGCGGCTGTGGGACGAGCGGTTCACCACAAGGCAGGCAGACCGGTTGCTGGCCGGGGCCCACCTACGGCGGGAGCGGCGCCGGGCCGTGCGAGACGCGGTAGCGGCTGTGCTGTTGCTGCAGAGCTACCTGGAGGCAGAGCGCAGCGCGGCCAGGAGGCGGAGGGAGGACGGGCCCTCACCCGCGGGTGTACCATAGCTGTGAGCAACGGGCCGGGGTGCTGCGCGCCGTGCGCCGCGGCCGCGACGGGTGGCTCTCCGCTGTTGCGAACTCCGCGGAGGTGCGACGTGGGCCAGGCGGACGGCACGGAGCTGGACGTGATCACGGTGAGCGACGAGGAGGGGAACGAGCACGAGTTCACGGTGCTGGAGTACGTAGAAGTCCAGGACCGGCAGTACGTGGTCGTGGTCCCCTCGCACGCAGCCGACGACGAGGCGGCGGTGATCCTGCGGGTGGAGGGCGACACGCTCGTCGGGGTGCAGGACCAGGAGGAGTTCGACCGAGTGGTCGGTGCGCTTGAGAGTGAGCACGACGACCTCGAGGTCGAAGTCGAGGACGACGAGCCGATCGAGGGGGGGTCGCGGTAGGGCGCCGCGTTCGCGGCCTGTGGCTGGCCGCAGCAGCCGGTGTTGCGGCGCTGGCCGTGGCCGCAGGGTGGGCGTGGTGGTCCATCGGGCCCGCGGGCGAGGGCGAAGCCGTGGTGGTCCACGTGCCGCCCGGGGCGGACGCAGGCCAGGTAGCGGAGCTGTTGTATCGCCACGGGCTCATCCGCAGTCGCCTGGC
>JBEQAH010000119.1:0-6215 GCA_041640435.1 bacterium
TCACCCGGTGGAGGTCCACGTGGATCACGCGGCGGGTCAGCACGTCCCGTTGCAAGTCCTGGAGCATGGCGAGCTCGTTGCGCACTTGGCCGTCGTCTCGGAGCACGACCTCCAGAAGGATGTTCGCTCCCGCTGCAGCCTGGAGCACCCTTTCCAGGGCGCGGACATCCACCGCGACAGGCACCGGCTCGATCCCCCGGCCGTAAAGCACGCCGGGCACGCGCCCGGCTAGGCGCAACTTTCGCGCTGCACCCTTCCCCGTCTGACGCCGCACCTCCACCTCCAGCGTGACCCGTTGCATCCCTCGCCTCCTCCCGGACCTCCGAACGGCGATTATAGCAGCTCTGGGGCCCTATTCCCCTGGAGCTGCCGGAGGAGGCCCCGCACCCGCTCCTCCAGCTCGTCCCGCGTCCTCCGGAAGGCCTCCAGGACCTCTTCCTCCGTGCCGTGTACTTCCGCCGGGTCCGGAAGATCCCAGTGGAGCGTCCTCGCGTGCGGGAACACGGGGCAGCTCTGGCGGGCGCGGTCGCAGGTGGTCACCACCCAGTCGAACCGCTGGCCCTCAAGCTCGGAGAGGTCCTTGGATCGATGGCCCTCCAGACTGATGCCCCGTTCCGCCATGACCCGAACCGCCACCGGGTGGAGCCCCTTCGGCGACGTCCCCGCGCTCTGCGCCTCCACCTCTCCCTGCGACAGGTGCCGCAGCCAAGCCTCCGCCATCTGGGACCGGGCAGAGTTTCCCGTGCACACGAACAGAACCCGCATGGCTACACGTTCAGTTCCCGTAGCTCGCCGGTCACCATGTAGATGATCCGCTCCGCCACGTTGGTCACGTGGTCAGCGGCGCGCTCCAGGTGCTGCGCCACCAGGATCAGGTCTAGAGCCCGCGAGATGGTGCGGGGATCTTCCACCATGTAGGTGATCAGCTCCCGAAAGACCTGGCTCCGCAGCGCGTCCACGGTGTCGTCCTTACGTGCCAGGGCTTCGGCCAGCGCTGCGTCGCGCTGCACGAAGGCCTGGAGGGCGTCCTGGAGCATCTCCTGCACCAGCCGCTCCATGTACGGAATGTCCACCAGCGGCTTGAGGAGCGGTTCCCGGCTCAGCCGCCGGGTCGCTTTGGCGATCCCCTCCGCGTGGTCCGCCATGCGCTCCAGGTCCATGGAGATGGCGAACACGGACATGAGCACCCGGAGGTCGACCGCCATCGGCTGCTGGGTAGCCAAGAGCTTGGCCACCCGCTCCTCCAGGTCCAGGTGTAGCCGATCCACCGTGTCGTCCTCCGCGATGACCGCCTCCGCGGCCTGCACATCCTGCCGCTTGAGTGCGTCCACGGCTCGCCGGATCAGGTCCCCGGCCAGGCTCCCCATGCGCACCACGTCTTCCTCCAGGGCGCGCAACGCCTCCTCGTACGCCTCCCGGATGTGCCGCCCGGACACGGTCCCACCCCCTTCAGCCGAACCGACCCGTGATGTAGTCCTCCGTCCGGCGGTCCCTGGGCCGGGTGAAGAGCTCTTCTGTCGGCCCGAATTCCACCAGTTCCCCGTCCAGCAAGAACGCGGTGAAGTCCGAGACCCGCGCCGCCTGCTGCATGTTGTGGGTGACGATGACCAGAGTGTAGGTCTGACGCAGATCCTCCATGAGGGCTTCGATGCGGGCGGTGGAAACGGGGTCCAGCGCAGAGCACGGTTCATCCAGCAGCAGCACCTCCGGCTCGATGGCCAGGGCCCGGGCGATGCACAGCCGCTGCTGCTGACCGCCCGAGAGTTCCAGGCCACTCTTGCGATGCAGGTCGTCCTTCACCTCGTCCCACAGGGCCGCCTGGCGCAAGGCTCGTTCCACCTGCTCGTCCAGCTCCCGCCGGCTCAGGCGGCGGTGCAGTCGCAAGCCAAACGCCACGTTCTCGTAGATGGATTTGGGGAACGGATTGGGCTTCTGGAACACCATCCCGATCCGCACCCGCACCTCCACGGGGTCCACGTCCGGGTCGTACAGGTTCTGGCCGCGAAACCACACACGGCCTTCGGTCCGGACCCCGGGGATCAGCTCGTTCATCCGGTTGATGGCCCGCACCAGGGTGCTCTTGCCGCAGCCCGAAGGGCCGATGACCGCGGTGATCCGGCGCTCAGGGACATCCAGGCTGACCCCCCGCAGGGCCGGACGGGCACCGTACCACACCCGCAGCTCCTCCACCCGGAGGGCCACCGCCTGCACCGAAACACCCCGGTGAGTTACCTCTGGCTTCAGGCGAGCTTGCACCGCTGCATCCATTCCTGCCTCCTCACCACCGGATCCCGGACCGATTGCGCAGCCAGATGGCGGTGCCGTTCAAGCAGAGTAGCACGGCCAGCAACAGCAGGATGCCCGCGGCCGCCAACCGTTGGAACTCTGGATTGGGGAGCGATACGTAATTGAAGATCTGAATGGGCAGCACCGTGAAGTAGTCCCATGGGCTGCTGGGCAAGAACGGCACGTACTGCAGCGCCCCAAGCATGATCAGGGGAGCGGTCTCGCCCACCGCGCGGGAGAGGGCCAGGATGATCCCGGTGAGGATCCCTGGCGCGGCGTAGGGGAGCACGTGGTGTCGGATCACCTGCCAGCGAGTCGCCCCCAGTGCATAGGCGGCCTCCCGCATGGAGAAGGGGACCGCGCGCAGCGCTTCCCGGGTGGCGAGGATGGTCAGGGGAAGGACCAGCAGCGCCAGGGTCAGGCCGCCCGCCAGCAGGCTCTTCCCCATCCGCAGCGCCTCCACGAACACGCCCAGGCCCAGCAAGCCGTACAGCACCGACGGCACCGCGGCCAGGTTGGCCACGTTCACCTCCAACAAGCGGGTCAGCGGACCTGGCTTTGCGTACTCCTCCAGATATACGGCGGCCAGCACCCCCAAGGGGAAGGCCACGGTGGCCATGATGAGCCCGACGCCCAGGGTCCCCACCAGCGCGCTGGCGTAGCCGGCTTGGTGCGGAGACCGGGAGGGAAAGTTGGTAACCAGCTCCGGCCGGAGGTACGGTGCTCCGTCCCGGGCAACGTCCACCAACAAGATCCCCAAAAACACCAGGGCGAGCAGGGTCGCTCCCTGACAGGCGGCCACGAATAAGGCCCCGACCCGCTCGCGCCAGCGAAGCCCCTCCCGCCACCCGGCTTCTTCCACCGACCGCACGCTCACAGGTACCGCTCCCGGAACCGCTGGACCACGCGCACGCTCGCCACGTTCATCAACAGGGTCATGCAGAACAAGACCATGCCCACCGCGAACAGCGTGCGGTACTCCACGGAGCCGTATGGCGTATCGCCGAGGCTGACCTGGACGATGAAGGCGGTGACCGTCTCCACCGTCTCCAGGGGGTTCAGGGTCCAGTTGGGGGTCTGGCCTGCGGCGAGGGCGACGATCATGGTCTCCCCCACCGCCCGGGAGAGCGCGAGCACGCACGCGGCGGCGATCCCCGACAGGGCCGCGGGGAATACGACCCGGAGGGCCACTTCCATACGGGTGGCGCCCAGAGCGTAGCCGCCCTGACGTAGTTCGGCGGGAACGGCCCGCATCACGTCCTCACTGAGAGAAGAGACCAGCGGTAGGATCATCACCCCCATCACAAGGCCCGCAGAGAGGGCATTCTGGCCAGCCAGGGCCTGGCCGAAGACGTAGTCCTGCAGGAGCGGCGTCACGAAGGTGAGCGCGAAGTAGCCGTATACGATGGTGGGCACGCCCGCGAGCAGCTCTAGGGCGGGTTTCACGCGTGCCCGCAGGCCTTCGGGCGCGAACTCGCTGAGGTAGATCGCGGCGAGCAACCCCAGGGGGACCGCTACCGCCAGTGCGATCGCGCTGGTGAGCAGGGTGCCCGCCAAGAGGGGCAAAACCCCGAACCGCTTGGTGCTGAACAGGGGGCTCCAGGTGGTGTCCGTGAAGAACTCCCGCACCAGCCGCCAGGGACGGCCGACTAGGTCCGGCCGCGCTTCTACGAATCGCTCAAGGTCCGCCCGCCGCGCCACGAGCTCCGGGTTGGCAGCGTCCACGGGCAGCCGGAAAAACTGCACCGTTTCATACGCCAGAACGACCACCAACCCCGTAACCACGACCATCGAGAGCCAGCCGGCGCACGCCAGGGCCAGCTCGAGCCACCGTTCCGCTCGCCGTGGCCTCCTGGGGATCCTCATGGCTACCCTCATAGGCTTTGCGCTTCCCGTTAAGCCACGATTAAGGGACCTCGAGGGGGCCCGTGGCGCGGGGCTTGGCCGCGGGGGGCGGGCCTTGCTTCCCTTTCGTCCCGCCCCCCTTACCGTCGGGCTCACCTGCAGTGCGCGAGGTACTCCTTGTTGACCTTCTCCAGGGTCGCGTGGCCCGCGGCCTTACCACCCTCACGGAAGGCGGTCCCCGGCTTCAAGTTGGCCACGCACCGGCGGGCCGCTGCGTACACCGGCTGCGGGAACTCCACGTAGCCCACCGTGCGCACCAGGTTGGTCTTCTTCCCCCTCTGCCGAGGGTCCTCCACCTGCAGGTTGACGCCGCTGTTCTGCCCCACGTACCAAGTGGCGAACAGCCGAACTTCCGGCTTGCTCAAGGCGCTTGCGCGGTTCAGGTAGATGAAGATCGGCCGCGTGAGCGGGTACCGCCCCGCCTTGGTGTTGTCGAACGTGGGCTCGATCCCCCGACACTGGTCGTTGGACGCGAGGTCCACTCGGTCGCTGGGATCCACCGCCACGCCCTTAACCCGGCCGAGGTTCTCCTCCAGGTAGGCAAGCCCGAAGTACCCGACCGCACCCTCGTCCCGCTGGACGAACTGCACGGTCACGTTGTCGTCCTCGGTGGCCAGGTAGTCCCCGCGGCTCGCCTTTGCCTTCCCCACCACCATCTCTGTGAAGGAGTCGAAGGTCCCCGAGTCCGCGCCCGCACCCGCCAGGCGCAGTGGCCGGTCGGGGAAGGTCGGGCGAATCTGCCGCCAGCTGGTGATCTTCCGCTCCGCGGCCGGCTCCCACATCCGCTTGAGCTCTCCCAGGGTCAGACAGGTGGCCCACGTGTTGCGCGGGTGCACCACCACACTCAGCCCGTCGATGGCCACGGGGACTTCCACGTAGCTCACCTGGTTACGGGCGCACGCTTCGTCCTCTTCCGGACGGATGGGCCGGGAGGCGTCCTGGATGTCGGTGCGCGACGCGGGACTGTCGGCGCAGAACTTCTTGAACCCTCCTCCGGTGCCGCTAATCCCTACGGTGATCCGAACCGCGCGACCCTGAGGCGTCTTGCGGAACTCCTCCGCCACCGCGCTGGTGAGCGGCGCCACGGTGCTGGACCCATCCACCACGATGGTCCCGGGCGGGCTGACCGTTCCCCCTGCCCGCTGCTGCGCAGCTCCTGGTCCCACAGGCACGGTCCACAAAAGCGTTCCCAGGGCCAGAAGTGCCAACCATCTGTGCATCTCGGTTCACCTCCTCCTGGTTCCTTCCGCTTTGCATGTTTGGATGGGGACGTGAAGGGACAAGTAAAGACAGGTTAAGCTTCCGTTAACGGCTTCGCGGTCACAGGATCCGGCGCGTACCGTGTCGTTCGAACCCGATCTCGCAGGGGTCTAGGATACCGCGGGCGCACGCGGGAGCCCAGGTACTCCGAGTCCTGGTCGCCAACTCCCAAGCTGACTGTGAAGCGGTCTGGGTCACGCCACGGTGGCAGCCCGTGAACCTCCTTCCCCGCCGCCTGCTGCCGGTGCCGTTCCTCCAGGTAGGGCTTCAGCTGCTTTCGCTCGTGCTTGCCACTCCACCCCGGCAGTGCTCGCTCGCACCTAGCACCGCGGGCCTGGATGACCCCAGAGCTCCGCCTCTGTGCCGCTTCAGAGCCTATACAACACAAGCTGGCACATGCCCTCAACCCCGACCGGCCCCTGCTCGGTGCGTCCCACGCGGGACGCGTTCCCAAACGCTCCAATGTAACCGGGACGCCTCGCAGTCGCAGAAGATTCAAGACTTCGCCGAACAGTCGCCCGGAGGTGACCTGTAGCGCAGAATTGAGGAGCTTGTGGTCGCCGCTCTGCTTCACCTAAGGTGGGGGTAGCCAAGAGGGGAGGTGGCAACCCGGTGCAGCGCAGCGTCGTAGTCGTGGCGGGCGTCAGCCTGGCGATCGTGGCGCTCGTCGCTGCGGGTGCGGTGGGCGCCGCCGTGGGCTTCGCGCTCGGGTCCCGGATCCCCGCCCCGACAGCCCGCGGCGAGCGCTGGGTCACTGGTGAAGG
>JBEQAH010000120.1:0-6141 GCA_041640435.1 bacterium
TGCGCGCCGGAAGCAGGCGGGGCTGTGGTGACCCGCCAGCACCTGCCCCGCGGCACCCGCTGACAGGGGCGAGGGGGCTTGGTACCCTTTACGGTGTGCTGGAACCTCAGGGCAGCTGCAGCGCCTTGCGACGGAGCGCGTGGCTACGCCTCGCCGCGGCCGCGGCGGTGGCTGTGGTCCTCGCCACCTCCCGCGGTCACGCGCAGCTTCTGGCCATCGGCCGCTTCGTGATTGTCCCCGACCAGTCGCGCATCGAGCTGTTCGTCCGCGACAACGTGGGCGGGTTCCGCGGCCGCGCCCGGGAGTTCGAGGGGACCGCGCTGGTCCGCCAGACGGGTGAGCGGAGCTTCGTAGCAGACGTGCAGCTCTCGGTGGCCGCCCGGTCGGTGACCACCGGGCTCGCGCTGCGCGACGGCCAGATGCACCGCGAGCAGCTGCAGTCCGACCGTTACCCCACCATCGCCTTCGAGGGCACGGTGGCCACCGACGCCGCCCGTGTGGTCGGCACATTCCCTGCCATGGCCCACGGCCGCCTGACCCTGCGGGGGGTGACCCGACCCCTTTCGGCCCCCGTACAGGTGACACCCCTCCCCGACGGCTTCCGCGGCAGCACCGAGTTTGAACTGCGCATGTCGGAGTTCGGCATCCCGACCCCCCGCTTTCTGTTCTTTGTGGCCGAGGACGTGGTACGCGTGACCGTGGAACTGCGGCTGCGCGCATCGAACCGCTCCTAGGGACTGCTCTTTGCTGCCCCCGTTGCGCCGCCCGCCGCCAGTCCGTCTACATTAGGAGAGGGCGGGGAAGGAGGCGTGGGTCGCCGTGGTGGCAGAGCTGCGCCGGCGGCTGGGCGTACGGGAGGCGCAGCAGACACCCCTCGCCCGGGTGCTCTCCGAGTGGACCCGGGAGGGCGAACTGTACCGCCGTCTGGACGGCGGGAAGGTGGAGTGCTTCGCCTGCGGGCACCGTTGCGTGATCTTCGACGGGCTCGCCGGCATCTGCCGCGTGCGCTTCAACCGCGGGGGCAGGTTGTACGTGCCGTGGGGCTACGTGGGTGCCCTGCAGGTGGACCCCGTCGAGAAGAAACCCTTCTTCCACGCGTACCCGGGGTCCCGCGCCCTCAGCTTCGGCATGCTGGGGTGCGATCTCCAGTGCCCGTACTGCCAGAACTGGCAGCTGAGTCAGACCCTTCGGGACGCGGTGGCCACCCAGCTTGCGGACTTCACCCCCATCCAGCCCGTGGAGTTCGTCCGCCTAGCCCTGCGGTGGGGCGCGCGGATCCTCACCAGCACCTACAACGAGCCTCTCATCACGAGCGAGTGGGCGGTGGCCCTGTTCCGCGAGGGCCGGCGGCACGGTCTTGTGGGCAGCTACGTGTCCAACGGCAACGCCACGCCGGAGGTCCTCGACTACATCCGACCCTACGTGGACCTGTACAAGGTGGACCTGAAGTCGATGCGGGAAGCGGGCTACCGCGTGCTGGGCGGCAAGCTGCAAACGGTGCTGGATGCCATCCGCGGCGCGTGGGAGCGGGGTTTCTGGGTCGAGGTGGTCACGTTAGTGGTCCCGGGCTTCAACGACAGCGACTCTGAGCTTCGCGAAGCCGCCCGGTTCCTGGCCGACGTGTCCCCCGACCTCCCGTGGCACGTCACCGCCTTCCACAGCGACTACCGCATGACCGAGACCCCCAACACCCCTCCGGAAACCCTCCTGCGGGCCGCCCGGATCGGCGAGGAGGCCGGGTTGCGGTACGTGTACGCAGGCAACCTACCGGGCCAGGTGGGTCGTTACGAGAACACCTACTGCCACGGGTGCGGCGCCCTCCTCGTGGAGCGGCACGGTTTCACCGTGCTCTCCAACCGCCTCGCCCACACGGGTGGGACCTGCCCCGACTGCGGGACCCGGATCCCCGGACGGTGGGGGTAAGACCGACTCCGTCGGCTCGGCTTTGCAGCGGCCCCGGTGCGTTCCCCGCGTACACGATCCGCGTTCCCTCCACGCGCGCGAAGGGCGTCAGGCGGTGGGGTGTGCACCCGCCATCGGTGATGTGCCGCACCTCCCACCCCCGCACGGAGAACGCGTCCGCCAGCAGCTGTCGGTGGCAGCGCCACGGGGTCGCCTCCGCACACATGAGGGCCATGCGTTCCCTGGCCGCCAGCGCCTCCAGCTCCCCCATGATCCGCTCGAACTCCGAGGTCAGCATGAAGTCCGCGTAGGCACGAAACGCCCCCACGCGCCAGCCGGTGTTGGGCGATTCAGGCCCCGGCTTCCGGTACCCACCCAGATCCTCCCGCCACACGTAGCGGGTCCCGCGGGAGGCCAGGTCCCGCTCCAGCTGCTCCCTGCAGAATTGCGGGAACCGGCGGGAGGTCGGCCACCGCCGGACGTCCACCAGGAGCTGGATCCGGTGGGCCTGCAGCAGCGCGAGGAACGCATCGGCGCTGCGCGTGGAGTGGCCCACGGTGTGCACCGTCCGCGCGTCGCCGCAGGCCATCCTCACCGCCTCCACCACCGGGAGGCCCACGTGCTCGCCGCGAACAGCCCGATGCTGATCAGCACCACAGCCCCGCTGGGCGCCACGTCGAAGTAGAAGCTCCCCGCAAGACCCGCCACCACCGACACGACGCCAAACCCCACCGCCATCAGGAGGGCCTCGAGGAAGCTTCGGGCCAGCTGCAAAGCCGACAGCGCCGGGACCACGAGTAAGGCGCTCGTGAGCAGAATCCCCACGACCCGCATCCCCACCACCACCGTCACCGACACCAGCAGGGTCAGAAGGAGGTTCAGCGCATCTACGGGCACGCCCTGCACCCGCGCCGACTCTTCGTCGAACGTGACCGCGAACAGGTCCTTGTAGAAGGCGACCACCGTGCCCACCGCCGCGAGGCCCAACCCTGCGATCCACCACACCTCCTCCGGACGCACCGCGGTGACCGCGCCAAACAGGTACCCGAGGAGATCCGCGTTCACCCCGCGGGCCAGGCTGAGCAGCACCAAAGCCACCGCCAAGCCACCGCTGAGGAACAGCGCCAGGGCGGCTTCCCCGAACAGGCGGCCAGAGGCGCGGAGCCGTTCCACCCCCATCGCGCCTGCCGCCGCCAGGACGAGCGCACCCACGGCCGGTGACACCCCGAGGAGCACGGCGGCGGCCACGCCCGCCAGAGCCACGTGGGCCAGGGTGTCCGCGATGGGGCTGAGGCGCCGCAGGACGAGGAACACGCCCACCGCGGGCGCGGCGACCGCGAGGACCGCTCCCGCGAGCAGCGCCCGCTGCATGAAGCCGTAGTGGAGGAGGTCCACCTTCCTCCTCAGTGCCGGTGGCTCACCACAAGGTGCCGCGCGCCGTACAGCCGATCCAGGGTGCCGTCCCGCAGCGCTTCCTCCGGCGCGCCGTGGCAGAACAGGGTCCGGTTCAGGCACACCAGCTGCGAGACCTCGCGTGCCACCGCAGCCACGTCGTGGGAAACGAGCACAAGGGTCGTCCCCCGCTCTCGGCGCAGGGAGCGCAACAGCTCGTAGAACCGCTCCTCCCCCTCCGGGTCCACGCCCGCCGTGGGCTCGTCCAGCAGGAGCAAGTCGGGCTCGTTCGCCATCGCCCGGGCCACAAACACCCGCTGCTGCTGTCCCCCAGACAGCTTCCCGACCAGCCGGTCCCGGACGTCCCACAGCCCTGCGGTGCGCAGAGCCCACTCCACCGCGGCATGGTCCCGGGGCCCGAACCGTCGCCCCAGGCCCACACGCCCCGCTCGGCCGCTCAAGACCACCTCGCGCACCGTGGCGGGGAAGCGCGTTTCGAACGCCACTGCCCTTTGCGGCACGTACCCCATCCGATGCCAGTCCCGAAAGGCGTTGATGTCGCGGCCGAACAGACGGACGTGGCCGCAGCTCGGCCGCACAAGCCCGAGCAGCACCCGCAACAGTGTGGTCTTCCCGGCGCCGTTGGGCCCGATGACGCCCACGAACGCACCTCTGGGCACGCGCAGATCCACGCGGTCGAGCACCCGCTCGCCTTCGAAGTCCACGCACACATGCTCAAGTTCAGCGACGACCGGTTCCAACCGCACACCCTCCCGGCGGCCGTCCCCCATTCTAGCGCCGCGGGGCAGCCCATCCCACAGGCTTAGCACGGGGTCCTGGGAGTCGTCCTGCGGGGGGCCGCACAGATCCGGGGAGCAGCCCGCACCTGCTGTTCCGACCTCCGGTGGGCGGCAGGGTCCTCCGGCGCAGCTTGAAGCTCGGCGCCCGACGCGTGATGCACACGTGGACGGACTTCAGGAGGCACACCTCTTCACCGGCAACCCAGACCTTCGGCCAAGTGCCGCAGGTTGTCTTCCATCACCGAGAAGTAGCTTTTCCCCTTCTGCACCTCCGGCTCCGGGAGGCCCTCAAGTGGATCCAGGACGAGCAGCCGCGCGCCCACCTCTCGGGCCAGGGCCTCCACCGCCCGGGTGCCCGCCAGGGTCTCTGAGTACACGGCTCGCACGCCTTCCCGCCGCGCGAGCTTCGCCAGCTCCCGCAGCCGGTGTGGTGACGGCTCCGCCTCGTGGCTCACGCCCGCCACCGACTCGAGCCGCAGGCCGTACCGGCGGGCCAGATAACCGAAGGCAGCGTGCGAGGTGATGAGTACGCGACTGCGGCAGCGGCTCAGGGTTCGGGCGTACCGGTCGTGGAGCTCCTGCAGCCGCGCTCTGTACGCCCGCGCGCGCTCCCTGTAGACTGACGCACCCGGAGGATCCGCGCGGGTCAGCCCCTCCGCCACGTTGTCTACCATCCGCTGGGCGAGCACCGGGTCGAGCCAAACGTGGGGATCCACCCGTTCCCGGTGCTCACGATCCTCCCCGTGGTCGTGATCCGCGTCCCACTCCACAAGCGGTACACCCCGCGTCGCCTCCACCTGCACCGCCTCCGCAGGGAGCTCGGCTAAAAGCCGCGGCACCCACGGTTCCAGCCCCGCACCGTTGTAGATGAACACCCGTGCGCTCCGCGCCGCGGCTAACTCGCTCGGCTTGGGCTCGTAATCGTGCGGGGAAGTACCGGGCGGCACCAGCTGACGCACGTCCACTCGGTCGCCCCCCACCTCCCGCGCGAACTCGTACAGCGGAAAGAAGGAGGCCACCACCGCCACCTTAGCTGCCGGCGCCCGGGCGGCACAGCCCACCAGCAGGGCTGCAACGACGACGACCGCATACCTCATCGGCCCACCTCCCGACACCTCCTGCAGTACCCCAGGAGTTCCATGCGGTGGCCCGTCACGAGAAACCCTCCCCCAACCACGCTGCCGCGCCGCACCGGGACGGGACACCGATCCCAGCGTGCGACGTCGCCGCACCTCAGGCATACGAGGTGGTGGTGGTGTGGCCACGCGAGCTCGTACCGGGCCATGCCTCCCTCCTCCCAGCGCTCCGCCCACCCCTCCTCCACGAGGAGCTCCAACGTGCGGTACACCGTCACAAGCCCTGTCTTCGGGTAGATCCGCTTGGCGATCCGGTAGACGGTCTGCGCGTCCGCCCGGCATCCCGCGCCTACGAGCGCCTCCAGCACCGCCCGCCTTGGCGCCGTCATCCTGCGGCCCCGCGCTCGCCACGCCCGCACGATCTCGGGGATGGGATTAGTGAAAGTCATTTTCATTAATACCCTAGCGAGCCCTGCCACCGCTGTCAAGGGAAAGAGCTGCGATCAGGCGGTGGGGTGGACGCGGGCGTCCAGCCACCGCCGCGCCCGTTCGAAGACAGCGTCCCGGTTGTGCGGTGTCAGGAGGAGCTCGGTGGTGCCCGCTCTCCGGCGGAAGCGGTCTGCCCACGGGTGATGAGCCGCCAGGATGGTGGCCACAAGCCACGCCGACCCCGACGCCAGCTCCTCCAAGGCCTCCCGAAACCCGGGGCTTGCAAGCTCCATCTTGCCGATCTCATCCACCAGCACCGCGCGGCCAGCGGCAAGCGCCTCCCGGATGGCGGCCACACCCAGCTCCTCCAGGACCCGAAGGTCCACACCATACCGGCCCACTCGATGGCTTGTGCGCTGCCAGGCCCGGTGGGCGAACGGCGCCGCCCTCCCGCCGAGCGTCACCAGCAGGAACCCCACGCGCCTACCTTCCTCCCGGATTTCCTCGGTATAGAAGCCACCCACCCGGCCGGGAAATGCCTC
>JBEQAH010000121.1:0-6106 GCA_041640435.1 bacterium
GGCGCCAGTTCGAGAAGGGTCGGGGCGTAGCGCTCCATGAAGCGCTCGCCGGACCCGTTCACCAGGTAGGCGCCTTCACCCCGCGAGGCCTCGGACAGCAGGATGCCGCGGCCGTACACCCCGGTGGGGTGGAACTGGTAGAACTCCATGTCCTCCAGCGGCAGGCCCCGGCGCCACGCCAGCGCCACGCCATCCCCCGTCAGGGTGACGGCGTTGGTGGTGGTGCGATAGATCTGGCCCCACCCGCCTGTGGCCAGCAGCACCGCCCTGGCCCGCAGGGCGTGCAACCCGCCCCGCCGGATGTCCCAGGCCAGCAGGCCTGAGCAGCTCCCCTCCTCCACCCACAGGTCCACCGCCAGGAACTCCTCAAAGAAGTTCACTCCGCGCCGCAGGCACTGCTGGTAGAGGGTGTGCAGGATCATCTGACCGGTGCGGTCCGCGGCGTAGACCGACCGCGCGAGAGGCCTCTCCCCGAAGTTCCGGGTGTGGCCGCCTGCCCGCACCCGCTGTTCGATGCGGCCGTCGGGGGCGCGGTCGAAGGGGAAGCCCATGTGCTCCAGCTCAAAGACCACCCGGATGGCCTCGTGGCACAGGATCTCTACCGCATCCTGGTCGGCGAGGTAGTCTCCCCCCTTCACGGTGTCGAACATGTGCCACTCCGGGTGGTCCTCCTCCGCATGGCCCAGCGCCGCACCCAGTCCCCCCTGAGCCGCGCCCGTGTGCGAGCGCAGGGGGTGTAGCTTGGTCACCACCGCAACCCGCAGATCCGCGCATCGCGCCAGCTCCAGAGCCGCGTACAGCCCCGCTCCACCGGCCCCCACCACCACCGCGTCCAGCTCATGCCACACCAGGTCCACGCCCGCCTCCTGTCCTAGCCTCGCTACAGGCCCAGGCGGCCGCGGGGCAGGTGAAGGCCGAGGACCCCGGCCAGGGCCAGCAATCCCAACACCAGGGCCAGTGTGTACACCACCGACGCGGTCCAGCTCAACCGCGCGACCCGCCGCAGGAACCACAGGGCCCACAGCGCGGACGCCCAGACCAGGCCCACAAACCACGTGACCGCCACGTACGCCGCGAGGCTCGCGAGGTACGGCACCGCCTGGCGGACCCGCTTCCCCAACTCCTGGGGAGAACTGTCCGGCTCGTCCTCGTCCACCGCCAGAGATGCCCGTCCCGCGAGCTCCCGGGCCAGCTGGGCCGCGGTGAACACCACACCCGCCGCGGCCACGGAAACCGGCATGAGCGCCGCATCCGGCAAGAACCCCCGGGCGGTCCACCACGCGTACAGGAACACGGCGAGGATCGCGACGGTGGTGACCGCCCGCGCCCCGACCCGTGTGCGCTCCTCCTGCCGGGGCTGTCCCCGCACCCTCCACCAGCGCACCGCCCTCCAGGCGAAGGGCGCCACCACCAACAGCGTCAGCACCACCACCCCCGGACGGAGCAACCAGTCCTGGGGTTGCGGGTACAGGTTCACGGTGAGGAAGTAGTACCGCTCCAGCGGGTTGCTCAGCACGAAGCCAATGAGCAACGGACCCCGGGGCCAGCCCGTCACCTTGAGCAGGTATCCGACGACTCCGAGGGCCACCAGCGACACCAGGTCGCCGAAGTGCTGCGTCTCCTGGTAGGCTGCCAGCACCATGGCCAGCACGATGGGTGGGGCGATGCGGTAAAAGGGCACGTACGTGAGGCGGGCCAGCGCTGGACTCGCTGCGAACATCACCGCCGCCCCCACCAGGTTGGCCAGGGCGAACGACCACACCACCGTGTAGATCAGATCGAGATGGTCGGTGACGATGCGGGGCCCGGGGAGGATTCCGTAGGCGAGCAGGGCGCCCATCAACATGGCCGACGGCGCGCCACCCGGCACGCCGAACAGCAGGGTGGGAACGAGGTCGCCGGCTTCTACCGCGTTGTTTGCAGCCTCGGGCGCGATGATCCCGCGCACATCCCCCTTCCCGAACCGCTCCCGGTCGCGGCTGGCGGCCACGGTGTGGCCATAGGCCATGAGCGTCCCTGCGGTCGCCCCGATCGCCGGCAGCACGCCGGCCCACATCCCGATGAGGGCCCCCCGGAGGACCAGCCAGCGGTGCCGCCACACATCCCGTACCCCCTCCCACCATCCGGTTCCCAAATCGGTGCGCTGCGCCACAGCACCTCCCCGCGCCATGAGGGAGGTGACCTCGGCCAGCCCGAATATCCCCAGGGCCACCAGCGCCAGGTCGATCCCGTCGGTGAGGTACACCTGCCCGAAGGCGAACCGCACTTCCGCGGCCGCGGGTGCGGGGCCCACTGTGCCCAGCAACAGGCCGACTAGGCCCGCGGCGAGGCCTTTCAGGGGCTCCTTGCCCAGCAGGTTCCCTGCGAAGGAGACGCCGAGGACCGTCAGGAGGAACAGCTCCGGCGAGCCGAACGACAAAACGACAGGTCGGGCCAGCGGGATGGACAGAGTGAGGCCAATGGCGCCGATGAGCCCCCCCACCAGGCTGGAGAGGTAAGCAGCCGCCAGCGCGCGGGCCGCCTCGCCCCGCCGGGCCATGGGGTGGCCCTCCATCATGGTGGGGACCGCAGCCGCCGAACCCGGTGCCCCGATGAGCACGGAGGTGATGGTGTCGGAGGTGTGAACCACGGCGAGGGCGCCTGTGGCCATGGCGAGCGCCGAGAAGGGATCCAGCTTGAGCATGAAGGGCAGCAGCACCGCCACAGCCACGATGCCCCCCATGCCCGGCAGAATCCCCACCAGCAGGCCCACCCCGCTGCCGAGGAGCAGCATGCCGAGCCGCGTGGGGCTCGAGAACAGCTCAACCGCCGCGCTCAGTGCCTCTGCCATGTCCCGGTTCAGCGGAACAGAAGATCCCCCGCCGGCCGGCGCTCGCTCGAAACCGGCGGGGGTGAGGGTTGCGGTTTACAGCCGCACCTGATATTTGCTCCGCAGCAGGTCCGTGATGAACTTCTTCACGTCCAGGGTGATCCGGGTCGCGCGCAGCACCGCTGACTTGGCTAGGTCTCCCCGAAGGACCTCGTAGCCCTCCAGGACCTGCTTGCCCTGCTCCCGGAACTGTGGGTCCTGGCGCATGCGATCCACCGCGGTGCGCAGCGCCTGCAACGCCTCGGGTGGGGTGCCCGCGGGAGCCCACAGGGCCTTCTGGAAGGTGAAGGCGGCGGCCACCATGCTCTGGTAGGCCTTCCACCGCATGAGGCCATCGGGCTTTCTCTTAAAGAGAGCCTGGTACGCCTCGTAGGCGCTGGGGAGGTCCGGGGCGCTGGGGTCTCGCACCATCACGCCCTTCTCGTTGACGAACCCCATGGACAGGATGGGGACGGCCTTGCCCTGCTGCACCAGCGGCACCACCTGGGACAGGTAAGCGGGAGTGGTCTGGTAGTCGATGTTCGTCTCGCCCCGCTCGAAGGCCAGACGGGCGGGCCCGCGGCCCTCGAACCCCATCACGACTCGCACGTCCAGCCCCAGAGCCTCGAAGAGCAGCAGCGTGACCAGGTCCAGCCCCGTGGCGCTGATCCCTCCGTACACCAACCGCTCGCTGGGCCGTGCCAGGTCTTCAGGCTTCCGGACCCCCGTGCGGGGGGAGACGTACACGATGCCGCCCACCCCGTTGACCTTGATGAGTTCCCACCTGGCGGGATCGTACCGGACCTGCGGAAGTCCCAGGATGTACGGGATGATGGTGGACGCGGAGGTGGCGAGCAACTGGGTCCCGTCGGTGCGGGCATTCTCCGCAAAGAAGTTCGCTCCCAGGATGCTGCCACCTCCGGGCATGTTGCGCACCAGAACCCGCGGGTTCCCGGGGACGTGCCTCTCGAAGAACTGGGCGAAGAAGCGCGCGTCGATGTCACTCCCCCCGCCCGCGGCAAAGGGAACGATGATCTCCACCGTCTTCCCCGCGTAGTAGGGCTGCTGCGCCCCCGCGGGGAGAGCGATCAACGCCACCACCAGTCCGAGCCAGCTGAGCGTCCTCATCTCCATCCCCTCCGAATCCCGTAGATTTCTGGCCCGTCTACCCGGGGGACTCTAGGCCGGCCACACCGACCACGGGACGAGCGCGTAACCCTCCATCAGGCGCCGGGCCGTGCGGTACGTGGTGACCTTCTCCACGTGCCAGGACCCCTCCCGCCTCGTCACCGTCGCCGCCACTTCCAGAATCCCCGCGGGGTGGCCGAGCCGGAGCCGGCCCTCGGCAAGGCCATCCCGGAGCACCTCGTGCACCACGGTACCCTCCACCTGAGCGGCCACCGCGGTGCAGGCCGCCCCGCTCAGCGCGTACGCCCGGTGAAGCTTCCCCATGGAGAGGATGCGGGCCACCAGGTCCACCTGCCCCGCATCCACCACCGTCCCCCGGGTGGACCGGTAAGAGGCCGGTGCGGATACGAAGGCCAGCTTCGGAATACCGGGGCTGCGCCGGGTCGCTTGCTCGGGCGTGGGCGCGATCCCCATGCGCACCGCCGCATGCGCCCGCACCCGCTCCAGACGCTCAAGAAGCCCGGGGTCTCCGTCCACCTCCTCAGGCCCTTCCGTGCCCCGCAGGCCCACCTCCTGCGGCCGCACGAACACCACGGGGTTCACCGCATCCACCAGCGAAACCGTGACACGGCCCACCCCCGGAACCTCCAGCACCTCGCTCGCCTGCCCCGTGGGCAGCAGCCGCCCCGTCACCGACCCGCCGGGCTCGAGAAAGTCCAGGACGATGCGCGCGCCGGTTCCCGGCACGCCGTCGATGGCGTACTCCCCCTCCACCTCGGGGAGGTTGTCGCGGGTGGGCACGTGGGCGTGGATGCGCTTGCGGGTGTTCGTTTGCCAGATGCGAACAGTACTGACCGGGTCGGTGCCCCGGACCAGGCCTTCCTCGATGGCAAACGGACCCACGGCCGCGGTGAGGTTTCCGCACGTGCCCCCGTAGTCCACCAGCGGCTCGGTGACGCTCACCTGTCCGAAGGTGAACTCCACATCCGCGTCCGGCACCGAGGGGGGACCCACGATGACCACCTTGCTGGTGGTGGACACCGCACCCCCGAGCCCGTCTACCTGGCGGCCGTAGGGATCTCCACCCCCGAAGACCTTGAGGATCACCCGGTCCCTCAGCTCCGGGTCCTGGGGGAGATCGGCGGGAAGGAAGAACACGCCGCGGCTGGTACCGCCCCGCATCAGCACCGCACGGATCTTCCTCTGGCCCCCCACGGGCTCCTCCTTAACTCACAGGGATTCTGTGAACGACTCAGTACCCCTTGTGCCGCGGCCTCCGCCAAAAACGCATACCATTGCACACCCATATTGTCAATTTTAAGACTTTTGTATACAATCGCCCCGATGCCCGGCAAGGGGACTCAGAGTATCCCGAAGGCCCCGGGGCCCGCTTCCCGCGCGGCGTACGAGTGGATCCTGGCTGCCATCCGCACCGGCCGCATCCGGCCCGGGGAGGCCATTCGGGAGGAAGCCGTAGCCCGCGAGCTGCGTTGTAGCCGAACACCCGTCCGCGAAGCCCTGCAGCGGCTTCAGGCGGAGGGCTACCTGCAGCGAGGTCGGCGGCGCGCCCTTGCGGTGGCCGAGCCTACGCCGGAGGAGCTGCTGGACCTGTGCATGGTCCGGGAGACCCTGGAGGGCCTCGCGGCACGGCTTGCGGCTCGTGGGATCACCACCAGCGAGCTGTACTTCCTCGAGGAGCTGTGTCGGGATATGGAGCAGGCGCTCCAGCGGGAGGAGTTCGAAGAACTTGCGCGTCTGAACGCGGAGTTCCACGGGGTGATCTGGCGCGCGGCCCGGAACCGCTATCTGGCCCAGGAGCTGCACAAGACCTGGCTGCTCATCACCCGGCAGCCCGTCACCACACTGAGCTACCCGGGCCGCGCCCGCGAAACTCTGGAAGAGCACCGGGCCCTGCTGGAGGCCATCAAGCAGGGCGACGCGGACCGGGCGGAACAGCTGGCCCGCCAGCACATGGCCCGGGCGCAGATGATCCGCATGCGCATCGCCAGCTCCCGGGTCGCTCCGTTACCCGGACCCCCCGTGCCCTCGGTCGCTGTGCCGGAGCCGTAAAGCACGGTAAGCTAAGCGTGAATCCCAGGAGGCCCCGGTGCGCTGTTCGGTCCTCTCCCT
>JBEQAH010000122.1:0-6093 GCA_041640435.1 bacterium
GCACACCGCGCAGAGCGTATCGTACTGCGCCTTCGCCTGCGTCAGCATGGCGTCTGTTACGGGCCGCGGCGGCCGGTCATCCCGCGCCTCCTGGGGGACTACGGCCAGGATCGCCAGCACATGCTCCGAGCCGTCCGGGGCTAGAGCGGCTCCCCGCGAGACGCCCTCGATGGTGCGAGCGGTGGTGCGCACCTCGGGCTGGACGAGGCCGCCCGCGATGAACAGATACGCCACGCCCCACAGCGGGAGCAGGACGTAGAGGGCCAGAAGCCACCGGGGGGGTTGCTGGGCAGCGCTCGGGGTGGAGTTGGCCACGGCTTCCCTCACCGCAAGGTCAGGAGGTATGTCACCAGGACGTCCAGCTCACGGTCCGAGAGGTACGGGTACGGCGGCATCCCACCCCGTCCGGACCGCAGGAGCTGGCGCAGCTCCTGCGCCGACCGGATCCGCGAGGCCACGTGGCTCAGGTCGGGGCCAAGGCGCAGGTCTCCCGGCAGCGCGGGGTTCTGGCCGGCGTACTGGGCGGGCGTGGACGCCGGCCCGATGTCCTCGGGCTCGCGCACCATACCGAACCGGCCCTCCACCGCCCGCACCTGTTGGGTGTGGCAGGCCGCGCATCCCTCCCGCGCGTACACCCACCGGCCTGCGGCCACTTGCGGAGTCACGCTCGCCGCCCGCGCAGCGCGCATCGCGGGGTCTGCCGCGGGCAGGAGCACGGTGGCCACAAACCCGCAGACCGTGGCCACGAGGGCGAACCGGATCCACGACATGACCACCATCCCCGCCCCCTAGCCCGTCACCGGTACCAGCTCCCGCTCCGCAGCCGGCACCGGCTCCCCGGAGTCTGCGGTGAGGAACAGGTTCCACGCGAACATCCCGTGGGCGACGACCAGCGCCAGAGCCCCGGCGAAGCGCACGGCGACAAACGGCGCCACCGCCTGGCTGGCGTGAGCGAAGGGGACAGTTCCGGTGGCCCACGTGGCACCCTGCGCAAGCCCCGCCAGCAGGAGCGCCGGCGTTGCGAGAGCCCATACGCCCACCACGACCCAGAAGTGCCGCCACGCCAGCGCCCGGCTCACGAGCGCGCGCCCGAGCACATGCGGGGTCAGCGTGTAAGCGGCGCCCGCGGCTACAGCTCCGAACCCGCCGAACACCAACAACCGTGAGCCTTCCTCCCACAAGGTCAGATGCGCCACGCGGCTTGGGCCCACCAGCGAAGCCAGCGCCAGTGCACTGGCGCCCGCCGCCACGCCCCCCCACCCTGCGACGAGGAATGCGACCCCGGGTTGCTCCCGCACCGCCTCCCACCGCCCCGCCAGAGGCCGCACCACCCCGGTCACCACCGTCAGGAGCGGTAGGAGCAGCAGGACCTGGGCGACCGCGCCCACGGTCTGAGCCCAAAACGGCACAGGCCCCCACACGAACGCCGCCGGCGCCACCAGCGGAGCGAGCGCACCCAGCGCCACCACGGACGCGCCCACGAGCGCGGGCGCCCACGCAGGCCGGCCCGCGAACGCGGCTACGAGGTACAGCGCTACGCCTGCGGCCAGCGGTGCGCACCAAAGCCACGCCAGCGCGGACCGCAGGAAGCTCTGGGCCAGCGCGTCCACCACGCCCGCGTACGGGTTGGCGAAGGGCCAGAACAATCCCTTCCCGAGGACCAGCACCGCCGGCATCGCGGCGAACCCCAAGGCGAGGAACCCCAGTGCCGGTTCCTGCCCCCCCCGCTCCAAAGTCCGCTTGGCCACCCAGAGGAGGAGGAGCGCGCTCGCGAGCCGCAGCAGGTCCACGGGCCACGGCGCTTCGCCAAAGGGCCGGCCGCGGGTCCACCCCGCGTGCAGCCACCACGTGGCCAACAACTGCGCGGCGGTCCAAAGCCACAGCGCCAGGTTTGCCAGAGGCTCGCTCCACAGCCCGTCCCGCTCGCCCTGGCCTGCCACCCTCAAGGCCGCCCCGATCAACAGCGGCGACAAGAAGCCGAAGGTCCAAAGATCCCGGGCCGTGGCCACCAGCCGCCCGTGGGAGGTCCACGGGAAGTCCGCCAGCAGCCCCGGCCAGACCCGCTGCGCCCACACCACCGACTCGTAGGCGGCGGCCGCAAGCGCCCACACCGCCCCCGCGAACAAAAAGCGCCGCGCCGCACTCCACCGCTCGTCGGAGAACATCCAGGCCAGCATCGCGTCTCAGGCCTCCGCCACCAGGCCGAAAGCGGCCACGAACAGCAGCAGCGCGAAGAACACCAGGTAGAACAGGGCGTAGAGCAGATACGTCCTCCAGCGCCTCGGGCCGAACCGCGTCACGCCTTCCCTCCCCCCAGCCCCCGCACGCGCTCCACGAAGGCCCGGACGGCCTGCAGGAAGGCCTCCCGGTCATGCAGGCCGTAGGCGAAGAAGGCGATGCGGTCTGGGTTCACCTTTTGCCGCGCCAGACGCTTGCGGAGCTGGTCGATGCGGTCTTCCATGATCCAGTTGCCCTCCCGGTTCAGGCAGTCGCCCATGGGGCAGCCACACACGAAGGTGCCCGCCGCACCGCTTCGGAGGGCGAGCTCCAGCCACCCGGGCTTGACGAACCCGGAGCACGGCACGCGGATCACCGTCACGTGGGGCATCCCCACCAGGGTGTCGTCCGGAGTGAGAAGGCCCTCGCTGCGCACCGCCCAGTCGCACAGGAAGCCGACTACCCGCACCGGGGTCGCCTGCGTAGCCTCGGTCTTCGCAGCCATGGCTCCCCCTCACGTGACCGCGGCGGCGGGGACCTGCGCGCCGCGCAGGATCCTCTGCTGCACGTCCCGATCCAGCATGCGCGGAAGCTCCAGCGCCTCAAAGGGACAGGCTCCGATGCAAATCCCACACTCCACACACCGGGAGTCCACCACCACCGCCAGCAGCTTGCGGTTGGCCGCCGCCCGGCTCTTGCCGGGGGCGGGGCTCGGCACCATGTAGATGGCGTTGTACGGACAGTCGTAGTAGCAGAGCTCGCAGCCGGTGCAGTTCTCCTCCACCACCACCGCCTGGCCCAGGGCCCGCAGGCCGCGCTCCTCAGGGGTCTCGCGCAGAGTGTAGGGGATCACCATCCCGTAGGCCACCAGGGCGACCACCAGGGCGAGCGCCCAGCCCGGTGCCATCCAACGGGCCAGCACGTAGGGCCACAGGAAGAACCAGTCCACGGGGAAGCCCTCGGGCGACGCTCCGGGCTGGGCCGGCCGGCCGCTGGTGGCGGGCAGGGCGGAGGCCAAGATGAACAACAGCCCGATCCCGAACAGCACCCACACCGCGGGCGGCCAGATCTTCGGGTGGCGCAGCCGTACGTAGTGCCACCACAGCAGGATGTACAGGGCCATAGCGGGTCCGATGTGCAGGAACAAAAAGCGAGGCAGCGTGGTGTCGCTCACCCCGGGGCCTCCCAGGAACACCCCCGCCAGCCACCCGCCCACCAGTGGTACGGAGCGCAGGGCCTGGACCGTGAGGCTGGTGAGGATCTGGGAGCGCTCATCCCACACCAGGAGGTAACCCGTGAAGCCCGCCAGCCCGGAGAACACCAGCAGCACCATGCCCGACAGCCACTGGCTGTCCCGCGCCTCCCGGTAGCGGTCGGTGAACCAGTTGCGGAACAGGTGCAGCAGGATCGCTACCATGTAGGCGTCCGCCGCGTAGCGGTGGATCCCCCGGAACACCACGCCGTAGGGCACGTCCCGGGTCAAGAACTCCACCGAGGCGTACGCGCCCTCCAGGCTGGGCTCGTAGTACAGGAAGATCAAAATGCCAGAGACCACCAGCACGGTGAGGAACAGGTTCGCGAGCCCGCCCGTGTAGTACAGGGGGTTGAAGTCCTGCGGGAGGATCCGCTGGATCCCCACGTCCAGCCGGAGTGTCGCGCTCTGCAAGCCTAAAAGCAGCCGCCGGTACACGACCGCCTCCTACTCCTCTGCGGTGATCCCCGCTCTCCGGAACAACACCACCATGGCCGCGTAAAGGATCAGCAGCACACCCAGAGCTCCGGAGCTCAACAGTTGCCGGTCCGACCACTCCCCGTACGCCATGGCGGCCACACACACCAGTGCCAGCACCGCCAGGAAACCCGCGAGCGCCAGGAGCCGGGCCGAAGCAGCACCCCTCACCGGTGCCCCCCTGCCAGGAGCCGCTCATACAGCGCGACCCGCCGGCGCAGGCGGCGGGCGCTGCGCTCCGCGGCGTAGATCAGGAACCCTGCGTACAGGAACGAGCCCACCACCACCGCCGCCCAAACCGACAGCCACAGCCAACCCTCCGGCCCAGCGCCGCCTGCGGCCTGCCGGAGCGCGGCCCACACGCCCCGCAGCCCCAGCGCGGCCACGGTGAAGGCCAAAAGGAAGCGAGCCGCGGTCACGCCTTCACCCCGCTGTCGCCCGGGCGGGTGCCGCTCGCGGTGCCGGCCGCGGAGCGGCTGCCTCCGCGAGCTTCTGACGCCTCCGATGGCGCAGCTCCAGCACCAACCCCACCACCAGGGTGGCTGCCGTCAGCAGTAGGACCACGTGTGGGTCGCGGCCGATCACGGCGATGTTGAACATGATCAGGGCCGTGAACACCAGGAAGTACACCAGCGCCATCACACCCACCACGGTGAAGAAAGGCCGCTCCGAGGGCCGACGGCCCTTGCTCCGGTCCAGGAACGGGACCAGCATGCCGTAAGCGATCAGCAGGCCCGGGCCCAGCCCTGCCCACAGGGGCGGGGTGTACTTCACGTACTGGTAGAGGGCCAAGAAGTACCAGTCGGACAGGATCGGCAGAGGCGTCCGGTTGGGGTCCGCGCGACGCCCCATCTCCGCGGGGAACACGTAGCTGGTGACGACCAACATGAGGCACAGGATCGCCAGGGTCGTGGGCGAGAGGACGAACCGCCGCCTGCGGGTAAAGATGAAGTACACCTCCGTGGCGATCAGGAGGAGGGCGGAGATCCCGAAGTGGATGGCGTAGAACCGGGTTAAGGTTCCCTGACCCTCCGCGGGGCCGCCTAGGAAGGCGAAGGCGATGGCACTCCCGAATCGGGTCTGGCCGATCAGGGGCAGCTCGTCCAAGTAGACCGCGACCGTGAGCACCACCTTGGCTGCCCAGAAGGCCCGTTGGTTCCAGATCAGCAGGTAGCCGGTGAGCCCGGAGATCATCGCCAGCACCAGGGAGCCGAACAGGATCATCCACGAGAGCTCGTGGGGCCGCTTGTACTCCCCCAGGAAGTACATCCGGTAGATCCGCAGGGTGATGGCAATGATCAACATGTCGGCGCCGTACTTGTGGACGCCGCGGATCAGCCAGCCGAAGGGGACCTCCCGCTGGATCCGGAGGATGGAGTTGTACGCCCCGTGGGTGGTGGGTTCGTACCAGATCATGAGCAGGATCCCGCTCACCACCACCGCGATCCACGAGAAGTACACGATCTGCCCGAGCACGTACAGGGGGTTGTCCTGCCGATCCACGTACGTCTCGTCGAAGAGGTCCAGCTTTTCCTTGCGCTCCCGGAACCACTCCCGCACGCGGTCCCACACGGCGTGGCCTCCTCAGGCGATCCCGCCCGGCTCGGCGCTCGTCACCACGATGACCCCGTCCCGGATCTCGTAGGTGAAGTACCGGGGCGGTCGCGGCGCAGGTCCGGAGAGCACACGGCCCGGGACCTCCCGGTCCGCGGGGTCGTAGATGGACAGGTGGCAGGGGCAGGCCAGAAGCCCGTGCCGCCGCCCCTCCGGCGGCACGTAGCCGCCGTAGCCCGCGGTCACCTCCCTCCAGTTGGGCACGTAGTTGAAGATGCAGCCCAGGTGCGGGCAGATCCGCGAGAAGATCACGATGTCCGTGGGCTCCTTCCCGTCCTTGTAGCCCGGGAAGGAGAGCTTCCACGGGATGCGGATGGCCACACCGGGCACCGTGGCGGCCTTCGCCTGTTCAGGCGTGTACTGCGGGTACTTCTGCGTGAACACGAAAAACTTGCTGGACCAGGGCTCCCGCAGCTCCTCCAAGCGGGCGATGGGCAGGGGATCGCCCCTGGGCAGGTCGCCCTCCGACAGATCAGGGGGGAACTTCCCCGCAGGTACCCCGAGGCCCGGTTCCAGGTTCGGCTTCAGGTAAC
>JBEQAH010000123.1:0-6089 GCA_041640435.1 bacterium
GACGGTAGAAGCCGTCCGCGGTGATCACCACCTTGGCTTCGCAGTCCCGCACCCTTGTGGCGACCGCCTCGGGGGCAAAGCCCGAGAAGATCGGGGTGAACACCGCCCCCACCTTCGCGCACGCGAGAACCGCCACGGCCACCTCCGGCACCATGGGCAGGTAGATGGCCACCCGATCCCCCCACCCGACCCCGAGCCGACGCAACGCCCGCGCGGCGCGGCACACTTCCGCGTCCAGCTCCGCGTACGTCAGGGTGCGGGTCGAGCCGTCCTCCCCCTCCCACCGCAACGCCACCCGAGACGCGGCAGCGGTCTTCTGGTACTTGTCCAGGGCGTTGTGGACCAGATTGCCCTCCGCCCCGCAAAACCACTCCGTCCACTCAATCCCGCGTCCATCGTCGTACACGCGCTCGTAGGCCCTGTCCCACTGGATTCCCATCTCCTCCAGGGCCGCACCCCAGAACCACGCCAGATCCTCCACGGACCGGCGGTACAGCTCGTCGTACGTGGCGATCCCGTGCCGTCGCATGAAGCGCACAAGCCGGCTGCGCTCCACGTACGCCGGGGTGGGCTCCCACACCACGCTCCCACTCAGGACCACGGTCTCCATCCTTGTCACCCCACGGGGAGTTTGCCACCTTCCCGGCGTCTTCCTCCAGACAGGTTGACCCCCGTCTGAGGCCTCGCGGTATGCTCGCCGCGTGGACCATTCCCGGCGCAACACTCTACCTCCGCCTGAGGGACTTGAGGCCCTCGCCGCGCAAGTGGTGGCCTGCCGGCGGTGCCCTCGCCTCGTGGCCTATCGGGAGCGCGTTGCCCGGGAAAAGAAGAAGGGGTTCGAGGGGTGGACCTACTGGGGCAAGCCCGTCCCGGGATTCGGGGATCCCGAGGCCCGCGTCCTGCTGGTCGGGCTCGCCCCCGCCGCGCACGGCGCCAACCGCACGGGTCGCATGTTCACCGGCGACCTGCCCAACGGTGCCTCGGTCTGGCTGGTGCGGGCGCTGTACCGGGCCCGGTTCGCCAACCAACCCACGAGCCTGCACCGCGACGACGGACTTCGCCTGCGCGACGCCTACGTGACCGCCGCGGTGCGCTGCGCACCGCCTGGAAACCGTCCCTCCCCTGAGGAACTCCGCCGCTGCTTCCCCTACCTGGTGCAGGAGTTCCTGCTCCTCCGGAGCGTCAGGGTTGTGGTGTGCCTTGGCGCCGTGGCGTTCGACACGGTGCTCCGACTCTTTGCGCACCTCGGCG
This sequence comes from bacterium, assembly GCA_041640435.1. Lineage (GTDB taxonomy): Bacteria > Sysuimicrobiota > Sysuimicrobiia > Sysuimicrobiales > Sysuimicrobiaceae > Tepidifontimicrobium. The sequence continues at coordinate 1,252 of JBEQAH010000123.1, forward strand.
TGGAGCTGCCCCGGCCCAGGCCCCGCTTCGCCCACGGGGCGGTGTACCGGTTCTCCGGCCTGGTGGAGGGTCGGCCGGTCCCTGCGGTCCTGTGCACCTACCACCCCAGTCGACAGAACACCCAGACCGGCAAGCTGACCGCCCGGATGCTGGACCGCGTGTTCGTGCGGGTGCGCGAGATCCTGGAGGAGCCGCGGTGAACGACGAGGGTTGGATGCGGGAGGCCCTCCGGGAGGCCGAACGCGGCGCCCGGTACGGCGAGGTGCCGGTCGGGTGTGTGGTGGTGTGCCACGGACGGCTTCTGGCGCGGGCCCACGACCGCCGGGAGTCGCTGCGCGACCCCACTGCTCACGCGGAGATCCTGGCCCTCCGGGAGGCGGCTCGGGTTCTGGGGAGCTGGCGGCTGGAGGGGTGCACGGTGTACGTGACCGTGGAGCCCTGCCCCATGTGCGCGGGTGCGCTCGTGCTGGCCCGCGTGCGCCGGCTCGTCTACGGTGCTGCAAGCCCTAAGAATGGCGCGGTGCGCACGTTGTACCGGATCCTCGAAGATCCCCGCCTGAACCACCAGGTGGAGGTCGCAGCCGGCGTGCTGGAGCACGAAGCCCAGGCGCTCCTCCAGCGCTTCTTCCGACTGCTGCGGGATTCGCAAGAGTAGTGGCCAGGCCCCACCGCGGTGCGCGCGCTGAAGCCGCGCTACAATGGGGGAGGTCGGAGGGGTGCACCGAACTGGCTAAGGGGCCGGTCTCGAAAACCGGTGGGCTCTGCGCCCTTGTGGGTTCGAGTCCCACCCCCTCCGCCAACTGACCCGGCCTACCCGGCGCGCAAAAACCGCTGCCAGTTGGCCTCCGCCAGTTCCGCCGGAGCCGGCTCGTGGTCGGGGCAGTGGACCCGCAGCAGTCCGTCGCCGAAGGCCGCGTCCACGAAGGCGCAGTGATGAGGCGCCTGCGGGTCGGGATGGGCGTAAGGGCGGAAGTAGGTGCAGGTCACGCACATCCGCGACACCGGGATGCGCCCGGCCTTCTGCAGCTCCCGGATGGTCTTCAGAAGGACCCGCAGCAGCGCTGCCTGCTCGGCTTCCGGTAGCGCCCGCACCGCCCGCAGGAGGAACTCCGGCCAGCCTGCGAGCCGATCCGCCTCCTTCCGGCCCGCAGGCGTGAGCAGCAGCAACCGCGCCCGTCCGTCCTGTGCCAGCCGGGCCTTTCGGACCAACCCCTTGCGCACCAGCGCACGGGTGGACTCGCTGGCGGTGGGCGCGCTCACGGCCAGAGCCTGCGCCACCTCGGACACCCGCGCACCCCGCGCGCCCCGGAAGCGCAGGTAGCCCAGGATCTGGGCCTGCGTGGGCGTGAGGCCTCGCGCGAGCGCCCCCTCCCAGGCTTCACTCCGCAAGGCGGTGTGGATGCGCTCCAGGGCCTGCGCCACCCGCTCCGCGGTGGGTTCCGCCGTCTCGAAGGGGCCTCTCCACTTGCGGTTGTGCACCGTCTTGACGCCTCCTCTCCCCCCATGGTACATATTTAGCACTCCAAACGACAAGGAGGGAGACCATGCGAGCCACCCTTGCCCGTACCCTGGCCGTCTGCGCCCTCGCCGCCGGCGTGGTCCTGCTCCCCGGCGCCGCGCCCTCGAGCTCTGCACCCGTGCGTCGCTACACCGTCACCATGAAGTTCTGGAAGGCGACGGTGGCGGGGGTTCCCACCATCGCGGTGACCAACCTCCCCGCGGACGCCTTCGCCTACGAGGGTGAGACCGTGGAGTTCGTGGTGCGCAACGAGAGCCCCATCCCGGAGGGCTTCGCCATCGACGCCTTCGGCGTCAAGCAGGTACTGCAGCCCAAGGAGACCAAGACGATTCGGATCCGGGCCACCCGTGCGGGGGCGTACACCATCTACTGCCACCTGCACCCCATGAGCGTGCACTACACCGGCACCTTGACGGTCGCGCCCCGCCCCTGACCCCAAAGGCCCCGGGGCCGCGGTGGCTAGATCCGCAGGTCGATGATGGCGGATACCCCCACCCCAACGACACGCCGGAGCTGCTTCCACGGCTCCAGGCTGTCTACGGGGATCAGCGCCCGGATCTGGAACACACCCTGGTAGTTGGCGTCGAGGGCGGCCACCGCCTGGACCCGCTGCACCGCGGCCCGGGGCCCCGCCACCTGCGCTGCGCCGATGGCGGCCCGGCCCGGCGCGTTCAGCCCGATGGAAAGGCTCAGGATGGGGACGACTTTGGTGGTCTGACGGGTCTCCACGTCGCGGGACAGCAACAGGGAGTTGATGAAGTCGTTGATCTGCGGCCCGAAGGTGCGGACCGCGTAGCCCACCCCGAACACCTTGATGAGCTGCAGGATGTCCTGGGCGTGCGCCACGCCCCCGCCCACGGCGAGGACTGTGGCCAGCATGACCGCCACCAGCTGCGTTCTCCGCATGCACACACCCCCAGGAGGACAGTCTATCTACCGGTACGGCCCGGAGGGCCTGAAAGTTCTCGCCTCGGCCCGGACTCCGGTCGGTCTTGGCTTGAACACGCCCACGATGGCCACCTCTGCACCCCGAGAGCCCCGCCGTAAGCCTACGAGCAGCCCCTTGGTGGTCCACTCCAGGTAGCCGCCCCCCAACCACTCCGGGTTGGCCTCGTAAGCCCGCAGGAACTCCACCAGGGTGCTGCCAACGCCAACCCCAGCTTTCAGCTTGAACCGGGGGTCGTCCGTCACCACCGCCAGCACCAGCCCGGGGGTTTTGGTAGCCTCTCGCTCGTCCTCGTAAAAGTAGTAATCGTACGCACAGATCCCGACGCCGTCGTCCACGTTGCAGATCTCCCGGCCCGCCTCCCGCGCTTGGTCCCGGGCCTGACCGAACCCCTGGGCCACCTGCAGGACTTCGTCCATGGTCATGCCGATCCGCGCAGCCCCGATGGCTTCCCCCGGCACGACTTCCGAACCGGGTTGCTGGGCCCACAGCGGCAGGCCCGCCAGCAGTGCCGCCAGCCCCACAAGCCAGACCACTCCCCTCATGTGACTCCTCCTTCGGACTTCAATCGTCCTTAGCGTCTCGCTGCTCGCGCCCGCCGGCAAGCCAAAGCCGTCTCCTGCCTCCGGTCACCACCCGCCAGGCCGCGGCGGCCACCGCCGCGTAGCCCACCAGGTACGCCGCGGCCGGAAATGTTTGGGGCCTGGCCGTCAGCGCAGCTTCCCACCCCTCCCCGATCCGGCCGAGAGCAGGACTCAACACGGTCCCCAGGGCGACGAGCGCGCCCGCGCCCCCCACGAGCGCCGCGAGGCCATCGACCCGCACCCGCGCGCCCGCATCTGCGTTCCAGGCCAACCCAGCTCCGAAGGCCACGAGCAGGAGTGCCGCGCTCATCGGCACCCAAACCGGGCCCCACCAGGGGAGCGGGATCAGGAACAGAAGGTCCCAGTCGGCCAGCGACCGGGGCCATCCCAGGAGGAGTCGCAACCATCCGTAGTACGCCACGTCCCACGCACCCCACGCATAGAAAAACCAGCCCCACCGGCCCGCCCGCGTCCTTCCCGCCAGCTGACCCACCGCGAACAGCATGGCCAGGGTAGCCGCCTCCCGGCCGACCTCCACCCACACGATCGCATCCGGCCGGGTGGGCACATCGCGGACCAGGTCCGTGATGCCGTAGACTTGCCGCAGGTAGATCACCACCGCGGCTTCCACGTACGCCATGAACACCGCGTACACACTCACCCACGCGAGCCGCGAAGGGAACACCCCGCCTCACCTGCCACGCCCATCAAGGACCTTGGACAGAGTCTTCCGGCCGTGCCACCCTGGAGGGGGAGGAGGCCATGGAGTTCACCGTCCGCACCCATCGCAAGCGGGAGCTCGTGGACATCACCGAACGGGTCCAGCAGGCGGTGCGGGCCCACCAGGTCGCCGAGGGGCTGTGCTGCGTATACGTCCCCCACGCCACGGCCGCGGTGCTGGTCAACGAGAACGCGGACCCCGCTGTGTGCGAAGATCTCCTTCATGCCCTCGAGAAACTGTTCCCCGACGGCGTGTGGCGCCACGACCGGGTGGACGGAAACGCGAGCGCGCACCTCAAGGCCTCCGTGGTGGGTCCGAGCCAGGTGATCCCCGTTCTGGGAGGTCGGCTGGCCCTGGGCCGCTGGCAGGCCGTGATGCTGGCGGAGTTCGATGGGCCCCGGGAACGCCGGGTGGTGGTGGTGGTGCGGTAGAAGCGCTCCTCGACTTAGCCTTCCGCCTCCGCCACGCGGACTGCGCGCCGCCGCGCCCGCTGATACATCTCCCAGATCTCGTCCACGGTGGTGGCGTCCTCCGGTCGTTTGTCGTCCCGGTAGCGGCCCGTGAAGCGGGGGAACCGCAACGCCAGCCCGGCACCCTCCCGCACCCGGCCCCACGCCACCGTGTGCACGGGCGAGAGGGTGATCTCCGCCCCGACCACCTCGAGCACCACCGCAGGCTCGAACCATACGTCCGGCTCCATGCGGGAATCCACCCGGGCGGGCCGGCGGTTGACCTCGTGCGGCCTCAGCCGCCTGGGTAACTCCCGCAGGTCTTCATCCGAGAACCCACTCCCCACCTTGCAGAAGGTGGGAAACTGGTCGGCTCCCGGGTCGTAGGCCGCCACGAGTAGCGCGCCATACGTGCCGCTGCGCCGCCCCCGTCCGTAGAAGGCTCCCACCACCACCAGGTCCAGGGTGTCCTGGAGCTCCGTGCGGTACTCCCGTTTGTGCTTGATCCACAGCCAGCCGCGGGCCCCCGCCTGGTAGACGGCGTCCGGCGCCACGGACTTGCACAGGACTCCCTCGCATCCGTCGGCGATGGCCTGCTCGAAGAACACCTCCAGCTCCG
>JBEQAH010000124.1:0-6067 GCA_041640435.1 bacterium
CGCTGAGGAACGCCCTGGAGGCGGACGCGGTGGCCCTCGTGGGGCGGGCGCAGGTCCTGGCGTTCGTGGGGGCTGGCGAGGACCACCATCTGCCGGGCCAACCGGTGACCACGGAGTTCACCAAACGTGTGTTGCGCACCGGCCAGGTGCAGGTGGCCACCAGCCGGGAGGAGATCGGTTGCCCGCACCCCGCCTGCCCTCTCACCGCCGCCCTCGTGGTCCCCATGCGGGTCCGGGAGATGGTGCCTGCCGCCATCAAGTTTTACCGGACGGATGGCCGCCCGTTTGCGCCGGATGCGGTGGAGGGGGCGGCCCTGGTGGGGGACCTGCTGGGCGCCCAGCTGGAGATCGCCCTCCTGGAAGCTGAGGTGGACCGTCTCACCCGGGAAGAGCTGCGGGCGCTGAGGGCGGAGATCTCACCGCACTTCGTGTTCAACACGTTGCATTCGGTGGCTGCGGTGGTCGGCCGCGATCCCGACCGGGCCCGGCGGCTGCTTACCGACTTCGCGGAGTTCTTGCGCCACGCGCTGCGAGCGCACGGTGAGTTCTGTACCCTGGAGGAGGAGCTCTGGTACGTGGAGCAGTACCTGGCTATCGAACGGGCGCGGCTCGGGCCGCGCCTGCAAGCCGTGGTGGACGTGCCCTCCGATTTACTGGGCTCGCTGCTCCCGGTCCTCACCCTGCAGCCGCTGGTGGAGAACGCGGTGGTCCACGGGATTGAACCCAAAACCGGTGTGGGGACGGTGCGGGTCCGGGCCCACGCACAGGATGAAGCGCTGGTGCTGGTGGTGGAGGACGACGGGGTGGGTATTCCGAAGCGGCGCCTGGAGGTGGTCACTGAGCGCGGGGTGGGTTCGGGCTTGGGCGTGGGGTTGTTCAACGTCCAGAGGCGGTTACAGGCGATCTACGGGGAGTCCCACGGCCTGCGGGTGGAGAGTGAGGAGGGGAAGGGGACGCGGGTGACCGTGCGGGTTCCCCGGCGGTTGGAGGGAAGGGTGTGAGCCGTCAGCTGCGGGTGCTCGTGGCCGACGACGACCCGGAGGCGCGGGGGTATCTGCAGGCGCTGCTCCGCGAGGTCGGCTGCGAGGACGTGGACGCCGTGGACTCCGCGGAGGCGGCGCTTGAGCGCCTGCGGCAGGGCCCCGTGGACGCGCTATTTCTGGACATCCGCATGCCGGGGCTGTCGGGCCTGGACCTGCTGCGCAGCCTGAGCAGCCTCCCGCGCCGCCCGAGGGTGGTACTGGTCTCAGGGTTTGAGGACTACGCCCTGGAGGCCTTCGAGGCCGCCGCCTTCGACTACCTACTCAAACCCGTGGACCGCGACCGCCTGCGCCGGACTCTGGACCGCCTCATGGAAATAGAACCCGAAGCCCCCTCCCGGGTCGCGGTCCCCACCGCGGACCGTGTGGTGCTGGTGGACCCGTCGGAGATCCTGTACGTGCAGGCCCAAGGAGAAACGTGCAAGGTGGTCACCCGGCAGGGGACCCTGGAGGCCCGGTGCAACCTCGCCCAGCTCCTCCGCAGGCTTCCCACCACTCAGTTCCTGCGGGTGCACCGCAGCTACGTGGTGAACCTGGACGCGGTTCGAGAGGTGCATCCGTACTTCTCGGGGACGCTGCTGCTGCGCCTCGATGACGACCGGGGCACGGAGGTCCCCGTGAGCCGATCCGCCGCCCGGATGCTCAGACTCCTCCTTCACCTCTAGAAGCGAGCACACGTACGATCAAGTTTCTTTATCTGATGGCCTGTCTGGACAGGCCACTCATCAGCATTCTTAAACCAACCACCCGGCCGCTTCGACCGTTCGCCGGCGTCCCGTGGAGGCGACCCGTCCCGGGGTGCACACTGGGGTCGAGGTGAGCGCCATGAGCCGGTGCTGGTGTGGCAGGGACGTACGGTGGTTCGAGGCGTGGACGTGCCAGGGGTGCGGGGCGCCCTGCTGCCCTGCTTGCGCGTACACGCCGGAGGGGACGGCGTACTGCGGAGCCTGCGCAGCCCTCGGTGAGCTCGACGCTGAGCTGCCCGCCTTTCTGGACGCTTCGTGAGGTCGGCCGTGCAGGTTCAGGAGCGCATGGAACAGGAGGCGGCCGCCCTGGAGCGGGAGTGGAGGACGAACCCGCGCTGGGCGGGTGTTCTGCGGCACTACAGCGCCCAGGATGTGGTCAGGCTACGCGGGCCGGTCCCGATCGAGCACACCCTGGCCCGGCTCGGTGCCGAGCGACTGTGGCGGATGCTGCACGAGGAGCCGTACGTGGCCGCCCTGGGCGCGCTGACCGGCATGCAGGCCGTCCAGATGGTCCGGGCTGGGCTTCGGGCCCTGTACCTGAGCGGCTGGCAGGTGGCCGCGGACCAGAACCTGGCGGACCAGACCTACCCCGACCTGGGCCTGTACCCCTGGACCAGTGGCCCGGCGCTCGTCCGCAAGATCCACAACGCCTTGCGCCGCGCGCAGCTGGTGGAGTGGCTGGAGGGACGGCTAGAGCGTGACTGGCACGTGCCCATTGTGGCGGATGCCGAGGCGGGGTTCGGCGGCCCCCTCGCCAGTTTCGAAGTGACGCGCGCCTACATCGAGGCCGGAGCCGCGGGGGTGCACCTGGAAGACCAGCTGGCGTCTGAGAAGAAGTGCGGCCACCTGGGCGGCAAGGTCCTCGTCCCCACCAGCCAGTTTGTCCGCGTGCTCCAGGCCGCGCGCCTCGCCGCGGACGTGTGCGGGGTGCCCACGGTGTTGATCGCCCGCACCGACGCCCGGGACGCGACGCTGCTCACGAGCGACGCCGACCCCTCAGACGCCCCGTTCCTCACCGGGCAGCGGACCCCGGAGGGCTACTTCGTGGTCCGGCACGGGCTGGAGGCAGCTGTGGCACGGGCTCTGGCGTACGCGCCGTACGCGGACCTCCTGTGGTTTGAGACCTCCCGCCCAGACCTGGAGGAGGCGGCTCAGTTCGCGCAAGCCGTGCACCGCCGCTTCCCGGGGAAGCTGCTGGCCTACAACTGCTCCCCGAGCTTCCACTGGCGCAAGCACCTGGAGCCCGAACAGATCCGCGGCTTCCAGCAAAAGCTGGCAGAGCTGGGCTACCGCTTTCAGTTCGTCACCCTCGCGGGGTTCCACTCCCTGTGCGCCTCTAGCTTCGAGCTGGCGAGCGGCTACGCCAGGGAGGGGATGTCGGCGTACGTCCGGCTGCAAGAGCGGGAGTTCAGTTTGGAGGCCGACGGCTACACCGCGACCCGTCACCAGCGGGAGGTGGGGACCGGGTACTTCGACGAGCTGCTGCGCTGTCTGGGGCTGCGGTCCACCTTGGCCCTGGTGGGGTCCACGGAAGCCGAGCAGTTCACAGAGCGAACCCCCACGCCCGCCGGCTAGTGGTTCACACAACTGGCGCACGCAGCAGGAGGTCCCGAGCGGCTCGGCCCGCCGCCTGTACCGCGGGCTGGGGGAGGTCTGCGAGCTGGTTGCACACCTCGGCGGCCTGCAGCAGGATCCTCTGCAGGTCGCCCTCGGCCACGTCCAGCTGTGCGCACAACGCGCCGAACTCCGCCCCCCGCACCCACAGCCACGCGGCCCACGCCCGCCGGTCCGCAGGCGAGGGCACCAGCCGCCGTCGCGCGCGGTCCCACTCCGGCCTGAACTCGCCGGCGAGGGAGTCCGGGTCGACCGCCTCCTGCGCTTCCACTTCGGCCAGAGAGGATGTAAGCTGCGCCAGCCCGGCGAGCCCGACCTCCTCCCCATACCGGGGAGCGCGCTCACTGCTCAGGGCTGCCGCGTACGAAGCCAGGCGGTCGGGCTCCTGCGGCAAAAGCCCCCGCCGGATCGCTTCGGCCAGCAGGAGGCACCTGGGGTGGCGCAGCCGCGCGGCCCAGGCGCCGTCCGGCGCAAGACGCATCCTCTCGTCCAGGTAGCCCAAGCGCTGGAGGACCCGGGCCCGCGCGCGAAAGGCGTCTTCCAGACCGCGCTCCAACTCGATGAGCTGGCGCCGCAGACGCGAGCGCTGCTGCTCGGCGCGGCGCTGAGCCTCCAGGGTCGCCAGGCACCGCGCCTCCACCGCGCAGCTCGCGCACGGCCAGCGACGGTAGGCTTCCTCCGCCTCCGGGTCGGAGAAGCGTTCCCGGCGCCGTTGCATCCGCTCGTAGTGCACCCGGGTGTACACCCGGTCCCCGCACGGACGGTCCACCAGCGGGTCGGGGGGGAAGCTCTCGAGCCGCTCCCGCAACGCGTCCACCTCCGCGCGCTTCTGGAACGCGGCAAGCGACCGGCGGAGGTGCTCCAGGGCTGTGTCCAGGGAATGCCGGGCCAGGAGGTTCAACACGAGCGTGTAGCTGGGGACGAACGCGGAGCGCACCGGCTCGGGACTCGATGCCAGCAGCGCCTCCGCGTGCACCAGCTCCTCGGGCTCCACCGCCGGCAGGACCACGAACCCCACCGCGTCCCGGCCCCGACGGCCGGCCCGGCCGGTCATCTGGTGAAACTCGGTGGCGGTGAGGTACGTGGGGCCCTCGGGGCTGTTGCGCACGAGGGTGGAGAGAACCACGGTGCGCGCAGGCACATCGAGTCCCGCCGCGAGCGTGGTGGTGGCGCACACCGCCCGCAGCAAGCCGCGCTCCAGCAGGTCCTCGACCGCCATGCGCCAACTGGTGGTGTGTCCGGCGTGGTGGGCGGCCACCCCTGCCCGCAGCAGCGCCAGCCTCTGCCCGTGCGCCGCAAGGTGCGGGAACTCCTCCTCCCAGCGCGCCCAGGCCTCCCGGCGCGCCGCCTCGCCCGGCGCGGGGCGCCGCGCCAGCACAGCCACGGCCTCGTCGCACAGCCTCCGGGCGGGGAAGAACAGGATGGCGGGTAGAAGGTCTGCCTCCTCCAGCGCCTCTACGACTTGAAGGATCCACTCAGGCCGCCTACGGTCCATGGGCCGGGCCCGCCGCAAGGGCAGGAGCCTGCCCCGGCCGTCCGCGGCCAGGAACTCCAAAGGGACGGGTCGGACCCGCTCGGTCACCACCGCAGGCCGGGCACCGCGCACCTCCGCCATCCACTCCGCCAGCTCCCCGGCGTTCGGCAACGTGGCCGACAGCAGGAGCAGGCGCGTAGACCGGGGCGCGTACAGAATGACCTCCTCCCACGCGGTGCCTCGCTCGGGGTCGCTCAGGTAGTGAGCCTCGTCCAGCACGACCAGGTCGGGGGCCGGGCCCTGCTCGTACAGGGTGTTGCGCAGCACCTCCGTGGTGGCCACCACCACGGGAGCTTCCGGGCGGATGCGGCGCTCCCCGGTCACAAGCCCCACCCGCTCCTGCCCGTACAGCTCGCAGAACCGTCGGTACTTCTGGTTCGAAAGGGCTTTGAGCGGCGTCGTGTACCAGGCGGAGTGTCCGGTTGCCAGCCCCTCTCGGATCGCCTGCTCCGCGATCCACGTCTTCCCACTCCCCGTGGGGGCCTCCACCAGGACGTCACCCCGCGCCAGCGCCTCGAGCGCCTCCACCTGGAAGGCCGAAGGATGAAAGGGGGTGGGCCGGGCTCGGGCCGCGGAACGTACAAGCGGCCAGAGCGCAGGGTCTACCCGTGAGCGGGGTCGCACGGACGTACGAGGCATCGCCCCAATGATACCGGACCGCCGGCCCGCTACGATGGACGAGGAGGCCATGCCTGCGAACCTGACCCCGGAATACCTGGCGGCCGAACAGCGCTACCGCCAGGCCTCTTCACCTGAAGAGCGGTTGGAGGCCTTGGAGGAGATGCTGCGAACGGTGCCCAAGCACAAGGGCACCGAGAAGCTGCAGGCCGACCTCAAGCGAAAGATCGCGCGCCTGCGCCAGGAGATGCAGACCCGTCGGGGCGGCGCCCGGGCCCAGCCGTTCTTCCACGTGCCGCGGGAGGGTGCAGGCCAGGTGGTCCTGGTGGGACCTCCCAACGCGGGGAAGTCGTCCTTGTTGGCTGCGCTGACCAACGCCACGCCCGAGGTGGCGCCCTACCCCATGACGACTCGGGCGCCGCTGCCGGGGATGATGCTGTACGAGAACGTGCAGATCCAGCTGGTAGACACTCCGCCCGTGTGCCCCGAGTTCGACGAGGGGTGGTTGTACGGCC
>JBEQAH010000125.1:0-6064 GCA_041640435.1 bacterium
CTACCGAGGTCAAGCCTGCGGCTCCCACCCTGGACGCTTCACAGCTCGCGGACCTGGTGCGGCTGCGGCTGGGGTCGCTGCGGTGGGAGGCCGCGGTGGTGGAGGTGCGCGTGCGTGCCCGCGGGGTGCCCGCAGGGCCCGAACAGCTGCGGGTAGTCCCCGTGGCACAGCGGAACCTGGACGAAGCCGGCCGGGCTCTGGCCCGGCTGCGCGCGGAACTGGGAGAGGATTCGGTGGTCCGCGCGGCCCTGCGCGACGGCCACCTGCCGGAGGCCCGCTACGTGTGGGTGCCCACGGACCGCCTGCGCCTGCCCGCTCCCCGCCCGGCGCAACAGCCGGTCCTGGTGCGCCGGGTGTACCGCAGGCCGGTCCCCCTGGACGCGCTGCCCGCCCACCGCGCGGCCTTCGGTCCCGAGGAGGTCACGGGAGGGTGGTGGGTGCGCCGCGTGCACCGGTCCTACTACTTCCTCGAGACCGAGGCGGGGGAGCTCCTGTGGGTGTACTACGACCACCGCAGGCGCCGGTGGTTCTTGCAGGGGCGGGTGGAGTAGTGTACGCACCGCTGTGGTGCAAAAGCAACCACTCCTTCCTGGAGGGCGCAAGCCACCCGGAGGAACTCGTGCACACGGCCCATGCCCTGGGACTCCCGGCTCTCGCCCTCACGGACCGGGACGGGGTGTACGGCGTGGTGGAAGCGCTGCTGGCCGCGGAGGAGGTGGGGTTGCACCTGGTGGTGGGTGCCCAGGTGTCCGTGGACGACGGTACCCACGTGATCCTGCTGGTCCAGGACCGGGTAGGCTACCGCAACCTGTGCCGGCTGCTCACGCGCGGCCGCTTGCGCTCGCAGAAGGGCACCAGCGAGGTTACCTGGGAAGAGGTGGGCGAGCACGCGGAGGGCTTGATGGCTCTGTGGGGCGGGGAGGGGAGCCGTCTTGCGTCTCCAGGCGACCCCCATTCGGTGGCCGGGATCCTGCGCGACGCGTTCGAAGACCGGCTGTACCTCCTCATCACCCGCCACCGCCGCTTCTCCGATGCGGCGCTGGAGGCGCGCACCCGCGAGCTGGCAGCCCGCTTTGGCCTTCCGGTGGTGGCTGGGTGCGAAGTTCTGTACCACACACCCGCGCGGCAGCCCCTGCAGGACGTGCTGGCGTGCGTGCGGCACGGGGTTCCTCTCTCCCACGCAGGACAGCGGATCCGGCCCAACGCCGAGCACGCCCTCAAACCCCCCGAAACGTTCTTCGCGCTGTTCGAAGACGACCCCGACTCCGTCCACCGCACCCTGGAGGTGGCAGGGCGGTGCACCTTCTCTCTGCGGGAGCTACGCTACCGCTACCCGTCCGAGTGGCTGCCGCAGGGTTACACCTCCGGGCAGTGGTTGCGGCACCTCACCTTCGAGGGCGCCCGGGAGCGGTACAGCGGGCGCGTGCCCCCGGACGTGGCAGAGCAACTGGAGCGGGAGCTGGCGCTCATCGAGGAGCTGGACTACGTCGGCTACTTCCTCACCGTGCACGACGTGGTGGCCTTCTGCCGGCAGCGGGGGATCCTGTGCCAGGGGAGGGGGTCGGCTGCGAACTCCGCGGTGTGTTACTGCCTGGGGATCACCGCGGTGGATCCCGTGCGGATGGCCCTCCTGTTCGAACGGTTTCTGTCCCGGGAGCGCGCAGAGCCTCCGGACATCGACCTGGACATCCAGCATGACCGCCGGGAAGAGGTGATCCAGTGGGTGTACCGGAAGTACGGCCGGGATCGGGCGGCCATGGTGGCCAACAAGATCCGCTACCGGGTGCGCTCGGCGCTGCGGGACGTGGGGAAGGTGCTGGGAGTGCCGCTAGTGACCCTGGACCGGCTCAGCAAGGTGGTGGACCTGCACGGGGAGCTGTCTACTTGCGTGTTGCGGGAGGCCGGCCTGGACCCGGAGGCGCCCGTGTACCGCCACCTGGTGTCCCTCACGGCGGAGCTGGTGGGCTTCCCCCGGCACCTCTCGATCCACCCGGGCGGCTTCCTGCTGGGCAGCGAGCCGGTGTGCGACCTGGTGCCCATCGAGAACGCAGCCATGCCCGACCGCACCGTGGTGCAGTGGGACAAATCGGACCTGGAGGCCCTGGGCCTGTTCAAGGTGGACCTGTTGGGGTTGGGAGGCCTGACCTTGCTGGACCGGTGCACGAAGCTGGTGCGGGAGCACCGGGGCGTGGACGTGCAGTTGTCCCGGATCCCTGCGGACGACCCTTCTACCTTCGAGATGATCCAGCGGCAGGACACGGTGGGCGTGTTCCAGATCGAGAGCCGCGCGCAGATGGCCATCGCGCCAAGGCTCAAGCCCCGCAGCTACTACGACCTGGTAGTACAGGTGGCCATCGTCCGGCCCGGGCCCATCGAGGGCGGGATGCTGCAGGCGTACCTGCGGCGCCGCCAGGGGCTTGAACCCGTCACTTACCCTCATCCGTCGCTGGTGCCCGTGCTGGAGAAAACCCTCGGGGTTCCCCTGTTCCAGGAGCAGGTGATCCGGCTCGCGGTGGTGGCAGCGGGCTACACCCCGGGAGAGGCGGACCAGTTGCGCCGGGACCTGGGAGCCTGGCAGCGTGCTGGCCGGCTTGACCGCCACCGGGAGCGGCTGATTGCGGGTATGACCGCGCGGGGGATCCCTGCGGAGTTCGCAGAGCGGGTGTTCCGGCAGATCCAGGGGTTCGGGTCGTACGGCTTCCCGGAGTCCCACGCGGCGAGCTTCGCCCTGATCGCGTACGCCACCGCGTACCTGCGCTGCCACTTCCTGCCGGAGTTCGTCTGCGCCCTGCTGAACGCGCAGCCCATGGGGTTCTACGCGGTACACACCATCGTGGACGACGCCCGCCGGCACGGGGTCGCCGTCCGCCCCGTGGACGTCCTGCGCAGCGAGTGGGACTGCACGCTGGAGCCGTGTGCGGACAGCCGCGACGGCCTCGCGGTACGGATGGGCCTGCGCTACGTGAAGGGGCTGGGAGAACAGGACGCGCGCCGCATCCTCGCGTGCCGAGCAGAGGGAGGTTTTGGGTCGCTGGCCGAGTTCGCCCGGCGCACCGGGCTGGGCCGGCGGGCCCTCCTGAGCCTGGCTGAGGCGGACGCGCTGGCGGGCTTCGGGCTGAGCCGGCGGGAGGCCCTGTGGGAGGTGCGGGCGCTCCTGCAGAGGAAGGAGGACGCACTCCCCACAGACCCCCTGGAGATCCTCCCGGCTTTCGAGGCCCTCTCCTTGCTTGACGCCATCCGGTGGGATTACGAGGCCACCGACCACAGCACCCGAGGGCATCCCCTGGCACCCCTACGGCCATGGCTGGAGGAGCAGGGCCTCCTGGACGCGCGGACCGTGGCATCCCTGAGGGACGGAAGCCGGGTGCGCTACGCGGGCCTTGTGATCTGTCGGCAGGCGCCGGAGCGTGCGGGCGGGGTGCGGTTCCTCACCCTGGAGGACGAGACGGGGTTTGTGAACGTGGTGGCCTGGCGGGACGTGTTCGACCGGCACCGGGTTCTCGTGACCACCGCCTCGTTCCTGGGCGTCACCGGTCGCCTGCAGGTGGAGGACGGGGTGGTACACCTGGTGGCGGAGCGATTCTGGGCTCCCTCCCGCGCACGGCCTGCCCGGGTCCGCAGCCGCGACTTCCGGTAACGGCGGCAGAGGGCTTGCTCTACACGAGGAGAACACCCAGGCGGGAGCGCTCAGGGGTATGCGTCACGGACCGGTGCGCACGACGATTCTGATCACGCTGACCGGCTGCTCCGCGGTGCTCCTGGGGCTCGCCAGCTGGTTCGCGCGGACCGAGGGACACTGGTCCGTGGATAGCGCCGTATGGGAGCTGATGGCCCGCGAGGTGTCCCGCCGTGGCTGGGAAGGGTTGTGGGTCCGCAACCCCGCCCACTCCGTGGATCCCGAAGGCCGCTACTTCCCGAGCCTGTTCTTCGTGCGCCGGGGGGACCGCTACCACTTCGCGTTCCAGCCCGCCTTCGCGCTTCTGAGCGCAATACCCTACGGCCTCTTGGGCAAGCTGGGGCTTACCGTGCTCCCTCTCCTGGCAGCGTTGGGGCTGGCCTGCGTGGTGGCCTCGGGGTCGGAGCGGCTGAGAGGGGGGTGGGGTTGGGCCGGGGCGGCCCTGCTGTTGCTCGCCACACCGGTACCTCTGTACGCCGTGACCGTTTGGAACCACCTGCCGTCCGTTGCCCTGCTCACCTTAGGAGCTTTCATGGCGTGGCGGTCTCTGGATGGCCGGCGAAGTGCGGATCTGTTCGCGGCGGGTGTGTTTGTGGGCCTGGCCCTTCTGTTCCGCAACGAGGCGTACCTGTACCTAGTGGCCCTGCTCACGGCTTGGCTTGTAGCGGCCCGCACCGGCCGGCTCGCGGGCGCCGCCCTTCTCGGAGCGGGCTTTGCCCTGGGCTGGTCGGTGCAGGCAGTTGTGAACTGGCAGCTGTTCGGTTCCCTGTTCGGCCCTAAGGCGGAAGGCGTCGTTGCGCATCAGGCGAGGAGCGTCCTGGACTTGGGCTACCGGCTCTGGAACGCTTACCTGTTTCTCGTTGCTCCCGATTTCGGGGCGTTTCTGACCGGCCGGGTGGAACGGGGGTTGTTGTTGTTCTCGCCCGTGGTGGTGGCGGCGGTGCTCCTGGCCCACCCGGGAATCCAAAAGCGCGGGAAGCTGGCCGGGCTCAGCCTGTGGGCGGTCGCCGCGGCGGATGTGGCCGTGCTGGCGGGACGGACCCAGGTCACCGGCCTCTTGTGGGTTGCGCCCTACCTGGTCCTCGCCTTCCTACACCGACCTCTGACTCCGGTTCGCAAGTTCCTGTGGGCCCTCGTCCTGGTGTTCAGCGCAGAGGTGATCTGGGTCGCTTGGCACGGTGGCTTCCAGTGGGGGCCGAGGTATCTCTTGGCGGTGTACCCGCTCGGCGTATGGCTCGCCTTGGACGCCTGGGCTTCCGCGGACGGGCGAGTGCGCGAGGCGCTGCGGGCGCCGGCGGCGGTCCTGGTGCTGCTCGGAGTCCTGGCGCAGGCCGCGGGCGTGGATCATGCGGACCAGCAGCAGTGGCGGGCGACCCAGGCGCTGCGGATCGTCCGGGCGATCCCCACGCAGCACGTGGTGGTGGGGCTGGAAATCTTCGCGTGGGACTTTGCGCCGGCCTACGGGGAGAAGATCCTGATGTCCGTGGAGTCCCAACGGGAGTTGGAGGAGGCAGCCCGGGCGCTGGCCGTGGCGGGGGTCCCCGCGTTCACCTACATCCCTCGCTCAGGCCTCCGGTTCGACCGCAGGGTCGTAGAGCGGGTCGCGGTGGACGTGAGACGTTACCGGGTGGCGCGGGACCAAGTGCAAGGCGACCTGCGGATGGTGGAGTACCGCCTCGTCGGGCCGTAAGCCGTCCTGCTCCGTCAGCGGGGCAGATCCGGGCCTGCACCCAGCAACCCCAGGACGAGCATGGCGAGCACCGCCGAGGTGATCCCGACGAACGTCCAGTCGCGCTCTGCTGCGAACAGCACCACAGTGGCGGCGACCCGGAGCACGGGTGTGAGGATGAGGGCCAGCACACCGGCCTGGATCAACGCCATGGGGCTTCCGCGGAGGACCCCCTGGACCAGTGAGCTCGGATTGAGCAGCGCACCGTGGCGAAACAGGTCCTCTAGGGCGGGGGCGCGGTCGTGGGCGGCAGCCACCAGCGAGGACGCGAGGCCCGCCAGGAGGAGCGATGCGGCGATGGCGACGCCCCCGAGCAGCAGCAAGGCTAAAGGAGCTTCGACTCTCGCGGGTGGGTGTGCGTGCATAACAGTTCAGATGGCCCTGAGGCCGCGGACGAACATCATCAGCGACACCGCCAGGAGGACGGGCAAGAAGATGGCGCGCACCGTGCGGTTCGTGGAGCGCCGCAACAGCCGTGCGCCGAGGGTCGCGCCGGCCAGGATTCCCAGCACCACCGGAGCCGCCACGAGGGGAGGCACCTCGCCGCGCCAGAAGTACACGCCCGCGCTGGCTGCCGCGGTGACGCCCAGCATGAAGGTACTGGTGGCGGTGGCCACCTTCATGGGCAAGCCCATGGCAACATCCATGGCCAGGACGTT
>JBEQAH010000126.1:0-5976 GCA_041640435.1 bacterium
CTGGAGATCCATGGCCCGACCTCCCGATCCGGTGTTCGACGGGACCATGATAGCGCGGTCCAGCGGCAGGATTGAGGGAAGGACCAGGATTGAGAACTGCTCGGGAGGAAGTGGACAGGAAGAGCCAGGTCGGTTATCTTCTGTCCCGCGCCTTCCGAGCGACCCTCGCCCGGCGTGGACCGGAGAGGGGAAAACGACCCGGGACAAGACGTAAGAGCTGCTTGAGCATGTTCCTCTCAGAGGGGCAGCGGGAAACCGGTAGCCCGTATAGACCGGGACCGCCCGTTGGAGGTGACACGCTGTGTGGCACCGAACATGCTCCGCGGCGCGCTGATGAGAATTCTTTCAGACCACACCGGACGTCTGGGGGCAAGCGTGCGAGACGGCACCGGGTCGCTGCCGCTGGGGACCCTCCTGCTCCGGCGGGGCCTGCTGAGCCCTGAACAGCTGGAAGCTGCGCTGGCCGAGCAACGGCGCAGCGGCGAGCTGCTCGGCCGCATCCTTGTGGAGCGCGGATACGTATCCAAGCAAGCCCTGGGCGAAGCCCTCGCCTCCCAGCGGGGCTATGAGTACCTCAACCTGACCGAGGTGCCTGTCGACGACTCCCTGGTCCGGTCGCTCCCCGAGTGGGTCGTGTCCCAGTACCGGGTGATCCCGGTGCGTCGGGACCAGGACGAGGTGGCGGTGGGCATGCTCGACCCCGGGGACGTGGAGGCCATAGACGTGGTGGCCTCCCACTTGGGGGCGCGGGTGCGGCCGTACTTCATCACCGAGGCTGACTTCGACTGGGCCCTCCTGCGGTTCTTCGGTGCCGAGCGCCGGGCGAGGGAGGCCGTCGGGGAGCTCGGGCCAGAGGCACCCCCGGCCACCCCTGCCGCCCTGTCGGTGGAGGAGGCCGGTGCAGACGCGCCCGCGGTGCGGCTGCTGAACTCGGTGCTGCAGGACGCCATCCGCAGCGGAGCCACCGACGTGCACTTCGAACCAGGACCCGACGACGTGGGGGTCCGGTTCCGCGTGGACGGCCTGCTCCAGCAGCGGCTGAGGATCCCTCATGCGGTGGCGGCCGCGGTGACATCACGGGTGAAGGTCCTGGCGGGCATGGACATCGGAGAAAAAGTCCGGCCTCAGGACGGCCGCATGGTGCTGCACCTGGACAAGCGGGAGTACGACGTGCGGGTGGCCACCATCGGCTCGAGCTCCGGCGAGCGGATGACGCTGCGCCTGCTCAACACGCGGCAGGTGCTGCTGGGGTTCGACCGGCTGGGCCTCGCCGCGGACCAGAGGCGCCTGCTGGAAGAGCTGCTGCGCCGACCGCACGGCATGATCCTGGTCACCGGACCCACGGGAAGCGGCAAGACCACCACGCTGTACGCCGCCCTGGCCCACATCCACGACGGCACCCGCAACATCCTCACCGTGGAAGACCCCGTGGAGTACCGGTTGCCCGGGATCACGCAGATCCCCGTGCGCGAAAAGATGGGGATCTCCTTCGAGGTGGGCCTGCGCGCGGCCCTGCGGCACGACCCGGATGTGATCATGGTGGGAGAGATCCGCGACCGCGAAACCGCCTCCCTGGCGGTGCACGCGGCCCTCACCGGGCATTTGGTGCTCTCGACCCTGCACACGAACAACGCGGGGAGCGCGCTGGTTCGACTCGTGGACCTCGGGATCGAGCCCTTCCTCCTCGCCTCCGCGGTGGTGGCGGTGGTGGGACAGCGCCTCGTTCGGGTGCTGTGCCGCGCTTGCCGGGAGCCGGAGGCACTCCGCCCGGAAGCCCGCAGACTCCTGGGTGTCACGGATGGCCAGGCAGTCGTGTACAGAGCCTCGGGCTGCGCGGAGTGCGCGGGCACCGGTTACCGCGGGCGCACGGGTGTGTTCGAGGTCCTGGTGGTGGACGACCGGGTGCGGGACCTGGTGGTGCGGCGAAGCCCGGCCGCTGCCATCGCGGAGGCCGCGCGGGCCGGTGGCGCTGTGAGCCTGCGCGAGAGCGCGGCGCGGAAGGTGCTGGACGGCACCACCAGCCTGGAGGAGTTCTTGAGGCTCGCCGCGGGAGAAGGGGTCTAGAATGCCGGTATTTGAGTACGTGGCCCGGGACATGAGCGGGCAGGCCCTCCGGGGCAGAGTTCAGGCGCAAGACAGCCAGCACGCGGCCGCGCTCCTGCGGGCGCAGGGGCTGTTTCTCACCTCCCTGCGGTCGGAAACGAGAACCTCGCGGGCGGTCGGCCCGCTGCGGCCGGTGGATCTCGCCAACTTCGCACACCACGTGAGCACCCTCCTGGGAGCCGGCCTCACCATCACGGGAGCGCTGCAGGTGCTGGAGGAGCACGCGGAGGATGAGGTGCTGGGAGCCCTCGCCTCAGCGCTGCGCGCGGAGGTGGAAGAGGGAGCCACGCTGTCGCAGGCGCTGGAGCGGGTCCGCGCAGACATCCCGGACATCTTCGTGGGCTTCGTGCGCGGAGGAGAGGCCACGGGCCGGCTGGACCTGGCGTTTCAGAGATTGAATAGCTACCTGGAGCGCGAGCTGGAATTCCGTCGGAAGGTCAGAGAAGCGCTCTTCTACCCCGCGGTGGTACTCACCGTCGCGGTGGTCGTCGTGGGGGCGTTCTTGCTCTACGTGGTGCCCGCGTTCGAGCGCGTCTACAGGGCCGCCGGGGCCTCGCTCCCGCCGCTCACACAGGCCCTGATGGTTACGAGCCGCGTCCTGGGCAGGTTCGTCCCGCTCCTGGGGGGTGTAGCGGTCGCACTCGCACTGCCCGCGGCGCGGCGGTCCATCGGGCAGAAGGTGTGGCGTTCTACGGAGCCTCTCCTGGGACGGGCCCCGAAAGTCGGGCCCCTCCTGCGCTTGAGCCGGGCCGCACGCTTCCTCCACAGTTTAGGGGCGTCGCTTACGGCCGGCGTGCCCGTGACCAGCGCCGTGAGGCTGGCGGCCGGGGCCGCGGGCCGACCTGGGTGGGTGGGAGTCCTGCAGCGGCATCTGGAAGAGGGAAGCCGCCTTACCGAGGGCCTGCGGGCGATCGGGGAAGTGCCGGCGGTGGCTTTGCGCCTGGTGGCCCTGGGGGAGGAGTCCGGGCAGGTGGGAGAGATGGCGACGCGCGCAGCAGAGGTGCTGGACCGCGAGTTCGAGATGCGGATCAAGCGGCTGCTCGCAGCCCTCGAGCCGGCTCTGACCGTGGCCCTCGCAGTGGTGGTGGGGGTGCTGCTGGTGGCCCTGTACATGCCCATCTTCGGGCTCGGGCGAGCGGTGCTGGGGCGGTGAAGCTTGTGGCACAAGAATTGCTCCAGGCGCGGTGGAAACGGTCGATCGAAAGATGAAAGGAGGAGGGGAGGTAATGCAGAGATGCGGTACCTGAAGGATGAGCGCGGTCTCACGTTCGTAGAGCTGCTGGCGGTGATCCTCATCCTGGGGATCCTGGTGGCAGCGGCGCTCCCGAACTACTTCGGGGCCGAGAACGACGCCAGGCGGGCAGTGGACGCGGCCAACGTCCGGGCCATCAACGCGGCGCTCGCGCTTTACCGGTTCAGGAACGGGTCGTGTCCTGCTACCCAGAGCGCCTTTAAGACGTTCCTGGAAGATACCTCCTACTTCCCGGACGGGAAGCCGGAGGACCCGATTGACGGCAACAACATACTGCCGAACCAATCGGGCTGGACCGATTACCCCGAGGACTACATTGCCTCCAATTGCCGCTTGAAGCGCGACTAGCGGGTTTGAGGCCCTGGTCAGGTGCGGGATCATGAGGGCGAGCCGTGGCATTACCGTACTCGAAGCGGTGGCCACGCTCGCCCTCCTCGCGCTGCTGCTGGCTGTAGCTCTTCCGAACCTGCTGCCCTCCCCTGAGCTGGAGGCGCGCGTGGCCGCGCGAGAGGTGTCCGCAGACGCCTCACTCGCCCGCCAGCTCGCGGTCTCCAAGGCCGGGACGTACCTGCTGGAGTTTCTGCCGCCGCAGGGACCGTACGCCTCGTACACCGTTCGGGCAGACGGCGGCCCGGATGAGCCCGGGTTCCCCAAGGAGCTGCCCCCAAACGTTCGGGTCACCGGGCCGGAGGTGATCGCGTTCCTCCCCTCGGGCGCTGCGAAGCTCGAGAGCCCGCAGGTGGAGGTCACGTTTGCGGGGGGCAGCGCCGTGGTGACCCTGCGCGTGTGGCAAGCCACGGGTTTCGTGAGGGTGGATCCGCCGTGAGCAAGGACGAGCGCGGACACACCCTTCTCGAAGTCCTGGTGAGCGTACTCCTGCTGGGCCTCGCGCTGGCGGCCCTGCTGCAGCTGTACCCGTCCCTTGTGGCCGCAAACGAGTCGCAGCGCGACCTGGCTGTGCTGTCTACCGCCGCTTCCTCCAAGGTCGAAGAGCTGGGCCGGCAGCTGCGGCGCAAGCCCCCGGTTCCAATCCCCCTGCCCGGGGTGGAGTCCTGTCCGCTTGTTCCTCACTGCCTGGTGACCTGGGAGGTGCAAACTGCAGCGACCGGCACGATCCCCGCGGCCGGTGCCTTGTGGAAGGTGCAGGTCACCGCGTGTGTCGATGCCGACTCGAGCAGCACCTGCGAAGTGTCGGAGCTGCAGGTGCGCTACGAGACGAAGGTGACGTCACGGTAGCGCCATGGCCACGGAAGCCCGGCGCCGCGGTCATGAGGGGTTCACGCTCCTGGAAGTTGTGGTCGTGTTGTTGCTGTTAAGTCTCGTCCTGGCGGGGGTGTTGCTGCTCCTCACCACAGGTGAGCAGTCCTACGACGAGGCCCGCCGCCGCCAGGAGATGCTGCGCAACGCCCGTGTGGCCGTGGGCCGGATGGTGCGGGAGCTACGTGCGGCGCAGGCGCTACGGCAGGTATCTGATGGGCTACTCCGCTTCGACGTGGCGGCGGAAGCCGGCGAGGTGCCGACCGTGGAGTTTGCGCTGGATCCTGCCAACGGAGACCTCCAGTACCGCTGGGTGTCCAGGTGGGATTACCGCAGGCGGATCACCGTCCAGGCAGCGGCGAGCGCCGTACCGGCAGGCTACAGCGTGTACGTTTGCTTTGACCATGCGAGCCTGGTAAGCGCCGGCAAGAGCAGGCCGGATGGGGAGGACGTGCGAGTACGCTTCTGGGACGGCAGCCGCATGGTGGAACTGGACCGGTTCTTGGACCCGACTACTTCATGGAACAGCACGCAAAACCGCTCCAACTGTCCGCCTAACCCGGAGCGGCAGGTGAAGGTGTGGTTCCGCCTACGGGCACCGATTCCGGCGGGCGGGCAGGACAACCGGTACTTCCTGTACTACGGCAACCCCGAGGCGCGCACGGCGCCCTCGAACCCGGACCACGTGTTCCTGGACTACGAGGATGGTAAGGGCCTGGAGGGGTGGACGCCGAGGGACGGTCAGTCCGGGACGTACAGCCCAACGCAGGCGGAGGGTTTCCGCTTCAGCGCATCAAGCGGCAACGGCTATCGCGAGCTGAGCCGGCCGCTTGCGCACAGTGGCGTGGAGGTGTTCTGGCGCTTCGCAAGCCAATCCGGCACGGACAACGGTCGGCAGGTTGGCGTGGGGGTCCGCCTGAGCGATGTGGGTGCGGGCTACCGGTTGACCCCGGGCGGGGGCAACGGGAACAACGAGACCCGGTTCCGGTATTGGACGACGTGGGCGCAGGGCGGAGGCGAGCTCGGAACCACCTCGATCCAGGCAATTCAACCAAATGTCCAGTACTACGGCCGGGTTGTGGCCGTGGGGACGCAGCTGAAAGCGGCGGTCTGGCATACTGATCTGCCCGACCCGAGGAACGCGTGGCACCTCGAGATAGCCGACAGCCGCCAGAGCTCTGGAAGCCATTTCAGCATCGTGAACGGTGTCGCAACACCCATGGACCACCGGCACCAGTTCGTGTGGGTGCGCATGCGCGTGGAGCCCGAGCCTGCCACTTCGCTCGGTAACGAGGAGCCCGGCGCACAGGCCGAGCCGCTCGCGGTGCTGGCAGGCCCCTTCCGCTCGATGACCATAACCTGCT
>JBEQAH010000127.1:0-5973 GCA_041640435.1 bacterium
AGCACGGCCGTCCTGGAGATCGAGGTTCCGGAGGAGCGGGTTGCAAAAGCCGTGGCCCAGGGCCTCGCCCGGCTCAGCCAGCGGGCGCGCATCCCGGGGTTCAGACCCGGCAAGGCTCCCCGGGTGGTGGTGGAGCGGTACGTGGGGCGGGAGGCGGTGTACGAGGAGGCTCTGGATCGCTTACTGCCTGAGGCGTACCGGGAGGCCGTACAGGCCGTGGGCATCCGGCCCATCAGCCAGCCGCGCTTCGACGACGCGAGGATCGAGGAGGGTAAGCCCCTGCGGCTCGTGGCCCGGGTCGAGGTGGAGCCGGAGGTTCGGCTGGGCGACTACCGGAACCTCCGGATCCCCTTTGAAGAGCCGGCGGTACCCGACGAGGAGGTGGAGAAGACGCTGGCAGCGCTCAGGGCCCGCTACGCGCAGCTGCTGCCCAAGCAGGGGCCGGCCGCCCGCGGCGACTTTGTGCTGGTAAAGGTGCTGGACGCCCCGGAATCCGAACAAAGATTCGCAAAAGAGAAGGAGCTCATGTTGGAGGTGGGAGGCGAGGAGACCCCCGAGGAGCTGAGTCAGGCCCTGGCGGGTAGGACCGCGGGCGAGGAGGTGGAGTGGGCGGGGGAGTCCGGCCCGGTGCGCGTGCGAGTGGTTGACGTGCGCGTGCGGGAGCTTCCGGCCCTGGACGACGCGTTCGCTCAGACGGTGAGCGAGCACCAGACGCTGGAGGAACTGCGCGCAGAACTCCGGGCCCGGTTGCACGGGCAGGCCCAGGCTCGGGCCCGCACCGAATACGAGGAGCGGGTGCTGGCGGCGGTGGTGGAGGCGGCAGAGGTGGACCTGCCCGAAACCCTGGTGCACGCAGAGGTGCACGACCTGCTGGATGACCTGTCGGCCGAGCTGCGCAGGCGGGGGCTTTCGTGGGAGCGGTACCTGCAGCTGGCGGGCAAGACCGCAGAGCAGCTCCACGAAGACTTCCGTCCGCGAGCGGAGAGGCGGGTGCGGACCCGGCTGGTGCTGGACGCCGTGGCCCGCGCGGAGGGTCTGGAACCCTCGGAAGAGGAAGTGGCCCAGGCTGTCCAGAACCTGGCGGAGGGGACGGGCCGGGCCGAGGACGAGGTCCGGGCGCTCCTCGAGCGGACGGGTCGGATGGAGGCGTTGAAGGCTTCGTTGCGGCGCCGGCACGCGGCCCGGTTCCTCGTGGCTACGGCCTCCGAGGGCCGGCTGGCGGGTCCGGAGGCGCCGCAGGAACCGGAAGGAGGGCAGCCGTGACGCTGGTCCCCATCGTGGTGGAGCAGAGCGCGCGCGGGGAGCGCGCGTACGACATCTACTCCCGGCTCCTCAAGGAACGCATCATCTTCCTGGGCGGGGTGGTGGACGACGAGGTGGCCAACCTGGTGATCGCCCAGATGCTGTTCCTGGCGTACGAGGACCCGGAGAAGGACATCCAGCTGTACATCAACAGCCCCGGGGGCTCCATGACCGCAGGGCTCGCCATCTACGACACCATGCAGCACATCCAGCCGGACGTGGCCACCATCTGCGTGGGCATGGCAGCTTCCGTGGGCGCCCTGCTGCTGGCCGGTGGGGCGAAGGGGAAGCGGGGGGCTTTGCCGTACTCTCGCATCATGATCCACCAGCCTTGGGGTGGAGCCCAGGGGCAGGCCGTGGACATCGCCATCCGTGCCAAGGAGGTCATCGAGCTCCGGAAGATCCTCAACGAGATCCTGGCCCGCCACACGGGCCAGCCCCTGGAGCGGATTGAGCGGGATACGGATCGGGACTTCTACATGAGCGCGCAGCAGGCCAAGGAGTACGGGCTCATCGACGTGGTGATCGAGCCCCGCGGGGAGAAACTGGCTCGACTGCACCGGTGAGGCAGGGAAGTTGCTCCGTACCACGAGCGCTGCCGCCCGCGGGCCGGGGGCGAGCAAACACGACGAGGGGGTCGCATGTTCCGGTTCGGGGATGAGCGCGAACGGCTGAAGTGCTCCTTCTGCGGGAAGGGCCAGGAGCAGGTCCGCAAGCTGGTGGCGGGCCCCGGGGTGTACATCTGCGACGAGTGCATCGAGCTGTGCAATGAGATCATCGAGGAGGAGCTGTACAACGAGCCGGAGGAGCGGGGTCCCCGCAGCCTGCCCAAGCCCCACGAGATCTACGAGACCCTCTGCCAGTACGTGGTGGGCCAGGACCGGGCCAAGAAGGTGCTGTCCGTGGCCGTCTACAACCACTACAAGCGGATCGCCCACCGTCGACCCACGGACGTGGAGCTGCAGAAGAGCAACATCCTCCTCATCGGCCCCACGGGCTGCGGCAAGACCCACCTGGCCCAGACCCTGGCGAAGATCCTCGACGTTCCCTTCGCCATCGCGGACGCCACGAGCCTCACCGAAGCCGGCTACGTGGGGGAGGACGTGGAGAACATCCTGCTGCGCCTCGTGCAGGCGGCGGACTACGACGTGAAGAAGGCCGAACGGGGGATCGTGTACATTGACGAGGTGGACAAGATCGCCCGGAAGTCGGAGAACCCGTCCATCACCCGGGACGTGTCCGGCGAGGGCGTCCAGCAAGCCCTGCTGAAGATCCTGGAGGGCACGGTGGCCAACGTGCCGCCCCAGGGCGGCCGCAAGCACCCGCACCAGGAGTTCATCCAGGTGGACACCACCAACATCCTGTTCATCTGCGGAGGCGCCTTCGAGGGGCTGGACAAGATCATCGAGGCCCGGGTGCGGCAGTCCAGCATGGGCTTTGGCGCGCGGTCCAACTCGCGGGCTCGGGAGGTGGGGGAGCTGCTGCGGCAGGTGATGCCGCAGGACCTCCTGCGGTACGGGCTCATCCCGGAGTTCATCGGGAGGCTTCCCGTGGTGGTCCCCCTGGAACCCCTGACGGAGGAGCACCTGGTGCGGATCCTGGTGGAGCCCAAGAACGCCCTGGTGCGCCAGTACCAGAAGATCCTGGAGATGGACGGGGTGGACCTGGTGGTGGCGGAGGACGCCCTGCGGGCCATCGCCCGGGAGGCCCTGGCCCGGAACACGGGTGCCCGGGGTCTGAGGACCATCCTCGAGGACATCATGATGGACGTCATGTACGAAATCCCCGCGCGGCCGGACGTGAAGCGCTGCGTGGTCACCCTGGAGTCGGTGGAGCGGCGGGCCCGGCCGATCCTGATCACTGCGGCTGAGGCCAAGCGGCTGGCCAAGGAGAAGCCCGCGTCGTGACCCTGGAAAGGGAGACCGCAGAAACCCTGCGGTGCCGAACCCGGGGGGCTGCGGGAATCCCTGGTTCGTGCCGTTCGTATATATCGACAGGAGGTTCGGGCGCTGGCGACAGATCGGCGCCCGCCGGAGGAGTGGTATGAGCCAAGCGAAGACCGTCTACCCGCCATCCCTCCCCGTCCTGGCACTCAAGGGCGTGGTCGTGCTCCCTCACATGCCCATCGCCCTCGGGGTGGGGCGGCCCAAGTCGGTGCGCGCCCTCGAGCGGTCGCTGGAGACCGACCGGCTGCTGGCCCTGGTGTGCCAGCGGGATGAGAACCTGGAGGATCCCAAGCCCGAGGACCTCTACGGCTGGGGCGTGGTGGCCCGCGTGCTGAACGTGGGCAAGCAGCCCGACGGAGTGCTGCAGGTCATGGTGGAGGGCCTGGTGCGGGCCCAGCTGCTGAGCTTCGTCCAGACGGAGCCGTTCTTGTTGGCGCAGATTCGGCCCGTGGAGGATCCCACGGAGAAGACCGTGGAGATCGAGGCCCTCATGCGGGGAGTCACTTCCCAGTTCGAGCGTTACGCGCGGCTGAGCCGGACGGTGGCCCCCGAGGCGTACATGGCCGTGATGAACGCAGAGGAGCCGGGCAAGCTGGCGGACCTGGTGGCCCAGCACCTGCCGCTCAAGACCGAGGAGCGGCAGAAGGTGCTGGAGCTGGACGTGCCGAGCCGGCTGGAGTTCCTCTCGCAGGTGCTGGCCCGCGAGATCAACATCCTGGACCTGGAGCGGAAGATCCAGAACCGCGTGCGCAAGTCCATGGAGAAGTCCCAGCGGGAGTACTACCTGAAGGAACAGATGAAGGCCATCCAGCAGGAGCTGGGCGAGAAGGACGAGCGCCAAGCGGAGGTGGAGGAGTACCGCAAGAAGATCGAGGCCGCCAACCTGCCCGAGCCGGTGAAGGAGAAGGCGCTGGAGGAGCTGGCCCGCCTGGAGAAGATGCCGCCCATGGTGGCGGAGGCGGTGGTGGTCCGCACGTACCTGGACTGGATCCTGGCCCTGCCGTGGAGCGTGCGCACCGAGGACCGGCTGGACATCCCGGAGGCGCGCCGGATCCTGGACGAGGACCACTACGGCCTTGAGAAGGCCAAGGAGCGGATCGTGGAGTACCTGGCGGTCCGCAAGCTGAGCCCGCAGTCCAAGGGCCCCATCCTGTGCTTCGTGGGGCCGCCGGGCGTGGGCAAGACCTCCCTGGGGAAGTCCATCGCCCGGGCCTTGGGGCGGAAGTTCGTCCGCGTGTCCCTGGGCGGCGTGCGGGACGAGGCGGAGATCCGCGGGCACCGGCGGACCTACGTGGGAGCGCTGCCCGGCCGCATCCTGCAGGGGATGAAGACCGCGGGCAGCAAGAACCCTGTGTTCATGCTGGACGAGATCGACAAGCTCGGTATGGACTTCCGGGGTGATCCGTCCGCGGCTCTGCTGGAGGCCCTGGACCCGGAACAGAACCACGCGTTCAGCGACCACTACCTGGAGCTGCCTTTCGACCTGAGCGAGGTCATGTTCATCTGCACCGCGAACGTGCTGGACACCATCCCGCCCGCGCTCCGGGACCGCATGGAGGTGATCCGGTTCCCCGGCTACATCGAGCCGGAGAAGCTGGGCATCGCGCGGAACTTCCTCGTCCCGAAGCAGCGGAAGGAGAACGGGCTGGAGCCGTTCGGGCTGGTGATCACCGACGAAGCCCTGCGGCGGATCATCCGCGAGTACACGCGGGAGGCCGGGGTCCGCAACCTGGAGCGGGAGATCGGCACCATCTGCCGCAAGGTGGCCACCCTGGTGGCCTCCAACGACCCCAAGGCGCCCAAGCGGGTGACCCCGAAGATGCTGCCCCGGTTTCTCGGGCCGCCCAAGTTCCGCTACGGCCTGGCGGAGAAGCAGGACGAGGTGGGCGCCGCCACCGGCCTCGTGTGGGCGGAGACGGGCGGGGACATCGTCACGGTGGAGGCCACCCTGGTCCGGGGCAACGGCAAGCTGGTGCTCACGGGCCAGCTGGGGGACGTGATGAAGGAGTCCGCGAACGCCGCGGTCTCCTACGTCCGCTCCCGCAGCCGGCGGCTGGGTGCGGACGAGGACTGGTACAGCAAGTTCGACGTGCACATCCACGTGCCCGCGGGCGCGCAGCCCAAGGAGGGCCCCTCGGCGGGCATCACCATGGCCACCGCGCTGGCTTCCGCCTTAAGCGGCCGGCCGGTGCGCAAGGACGTGGCCATGACCGGAGAGATTACCCTCCGGGGCAAGGTTCTGCCCGTGGGCGGGCTCAAGGAGAAGGTGATCGCCGCACACCGGGCGGGCATCCGGACCGTGATCCTGCCCAAGGAGAACGAGCGCGATATGCACGAGATCCCTGAGAACGTGCGGCGCGCGCTGCGGTTCCGCTTTGTGGAGCACATGGACGAGGTGCTGGAGGAGGCGCTGCTGCCCGCACCCCCCAAGCCCGCCTCCCCGGAGCCGCCTCCGCCTGCGGCCCTGGAGGTTCCGCGGTTCCCGGTGGAGCTGCCGCAGCAGACCCCGCCGCCACCCCAGGCGTGAGCGGCGGGGCGTCCCGCCCGGGCCTGCCGAGCGGGCCGTGAGGGCATGGCCGTGCAGAAGGTAAGAATCGTCTCCGCCCCAGACCTGGAGCGTCTGGTCCCCATGCGGGACGCCATCGAGGCAGTGCGCTCGGGGTTCCTGAGCCTGGCCTCCGGGCGGGCCCGCGTCCCTCTGCGGGTCCAACTGGAGACCCCGTCC
>JBEQAH010000128.1:0-5960 GCA_041640435.1 bacterium
GAGCGCCGACCCTCTGAGCTCGGTTCAAAGCACCTGCGCCCGAGCCACGGTTCGCTGCGCAGACCGAGCCCGGGGCGGGTGTGAAGGTCTACCGGACGCCGAGCCAGTCAGGGAACCACAGGGCGACGGCGGGCCAGTAGGTTAAAAGGACGAGGACCGTCCAGAACCATCCCCCCGAGAAGGACGTTGAGGGCAGCCAGGCGCAGTAGGCCGTGTCCCGGGACCCGTGAGGGGATGGGCGATTCAGGTATCAGACTTCGCCTTTGGCATAGGCAGGCTTCCCCTCCGCGGCCTGTAGGGAGCCGTTCTCTGGTCCGTCGGGTAGCACATGGACGAACCGGGGGTCCAACGTGACCTGAACCGGCTTCCCGACCTCCACGCCGAGCTGGCTGAACAGGGACCGGGGCACGGTCACCTCCAGCCGGCCGCCGGCTTGAACCTTCAGGTGCACCTCCGGGCCAAGCCAGTGCACCCCCTCCACTCGGCCGCGCAGGCAGTTAGCAGGCCATCCGTCGGATGCCTGCCCTTCTGAGGGATGAGATCTCCCTTCCCCGGCCGCGAGGCTCTCCTCTTCCGCGGTGGGCCCCACGATGGGATCTCGTCCGTGAACCGCCACCACCACTCGGGCCCCCGGGGCCATCCACGGCGCGCACGGCGCCCGAAGGGGTCCTAAGGCCGTTTCGACAACAACCCATGGTGACGACACCCGAGTGATGCGGCCTTTGAAGAGGTTGTCTATGCCCACCAGCCTGGCCACGCCCAAGGTGGCAGGTCGAGAGAAGACCTCGGTGGGTGGCCCTTCCTGAACCACCCGCCCACCCTCCAGCACCGCCAACCGGTCGGCGAGTCGAGAGATGGCGGGGTCGTGGGAGACTGCCAGAACCGGCATGCCGGTGCCCCGGATCAGGGAAACAACTTCGGCCATCACGTATTCCCGGGTCGATGGGTCCAAGGCGCTGGTGGGCTCGTCGAGGAGGAGGAGATCGGGCTCCCTTGCCAGAGCCCGCGCCAGAGCGACCCGCTGCTTCTGGCCTCCCGACAGTTCGTTGGGGAAGCGATCGGCGAGGTCCGCTATGCCGACCCGATGGAGCAGCTCCAGGGCTCGCCGGCGCTTGTCGGCCCGGCGGCCACCAAGGGGAAAGGCGACGTTCTGCCAGACCCGAAGGTGGGGGAAGAGGGCGTAGTGCTGCGGCAGGTAGCCTACAGGCCGCCTCTCAGGGGGTAGTCCGCCGAAAGGCTGGCCCCACGCCGGGAGGAGTCCGGCGATGGCCTTCAAAAGGCTGGTTTTGCCCTCCCCGCTCAGGCCAAGGATCACCGTAAACCCCTCGACCCTCACGCGTACATCCAGCTTCACCGGCCATGAGAGAACATAGTGGATCTCCATGCCCGCCACCTCGCCTCCAGCAACCGGGCTCCCCCCAGCAAGGTGAGGGAGAGGGCCAGGAGTAGCGCCGCGACGCGGTGAGCCAGATCGAACTCCAGCGCTTGGACCAGATCGTAGAGGAAGATGCTCACCGTCTGGGTCTTGCCGGGGATGTTGCCCCCAACCATGAGCACTACCCCGAACTCGCCGATGGTGTGGGCGAAGGCCAGCAGGCTTCCCGACAAAAGCCCCGGCCACGTCAGGGGCAGGATTACCTCCCGCCACACCTTCGGCGTCCGGGCGCCCAGGGTACGGGCCGTCTGGATCATGTCGGGATCCAGGGCCAGGAAGGCTTCCCGGTAAGTGTTGAGGGCAAAGGGCAAACCGAACAGGATGGAAGCCACGACGAGGCCTTCGAATCGAAATGCCCACTGAAGCCCGGCAAGGCGATGGAGCGGCCCGTCCGGGGCGAAGAGGAGCAGCAGGTAGAACCCCAGCACCGTGGGAGGCAGGGTCATGGGCAGCAGGAAGACCGATTCCACAATCCACTTTCCCCGGAAGGAGCGGAACGCCATCAACCAAGCCAGGGGGGTGCCCACCAAGAGCAGCGCGGCCGTGGCCAGGCCGGCGACCTTGAGGGTGAGCAGCAGGGCTGTCGCCAGAGGGGACAGGCTCACGGGTCGCCTGCCCCCTCACTGCGCCGGCTCGTCCGGCAGCAAGAAGCCGTAGCGACGGAAGATCGCCCGGGCCGGTGGCGAAGCGATGAAGTTGTAGAAGGCCATCACCTCGGGCCGGTTACGTCCCCGCAGCACCACATAGGCTTGCTCGAGCCTCATGTGGCTCGTAAGGGGAGCTAACCAGTAGCGCCCAGCAGCTTCCACCGCCTCCGCCTTGGCGATGGAGAGGGCGAGGATGCCGACACCCGTCCCGGTGAGTGCGAGCTGGGCCGTGTGGGAGATGTTCTCGCCCAGGATGAGTTCGAAGGAGGGCTTACCGGCTCGCAGGGGGCCAAAGTCGAAGTAGGTCTCCAGGGTTCCCTGCATCTTCTCCCACGCCACGTTCGTCCTGCGCCGCGCCAGGCCGTAATGTTCTAGCAACGTCAGGGCCGCCCGGCCGTACGGCGCATGCACGGGGTTGGCGATGGCCAGCCGCACCACCCTCGGGCGAGTGAGGAAACTGGGATCCGGGGAGGACGCCTTCTCCTTGGCCAGGAAGTCGTTGCGTGCCCAGATGACCATCCGACCCACGGCGTAGAGGCGACGGCTGCCCGGCTCCACCAGGCCAGCCTGTTCGAGCCGCTCGGGGAACTGGGTGTCGGCGGAGAAGAAGAGGTCCACCGTCAGGCCTTGGGTGATCTGGGTGAAGAACTTGCCAGAGGAGCCGAAGGAGAGCTGAACCGGGATCTCCGGACGCACGGCCCGAAAGGCGTCCGCGATCTCCCGCAGCGCGTACTGCAGGTCTGCTGCTGCCACAACCGCTACCGGCCGCGGACTTCGAGGCGCCGCCCCGGCACCCCGTGGAGGGGCCGAAAGCCCCAGGACGAACGCCACCACGCTACAGCAGACCGCTCTGAGGCGACGGGCAACGGGAACGGCTTGGCCGCACCAAGGTTCGCAGGCCATCGGGCAGACCTCCACGCGTCGAGGGTGTCGGCTCCAGGATGTCAAGTATAGGCGTCCTTGGCAAGTATATTTGACGTAGCCCTCGTGGATCTCCTGCGCCCTCGTGGATCTCCTGCGCATTCGCCCGCTAACCCGGCTGCCGCAGACGTTGCCTACGCTCTTGAGTTCGGCGGGTAGAGCGTGTCCGGTAGACCAGCTCGCCGGGGGTCGACTCCGTCGGGCCCACAGACCAGATCGCGCGGCCGCGAGCGGTCCACCCGTGCGGGAGATCCCGAACTCCCGCGGCCGATTGGCCAGGTCGGAGCAGGGGAGCCGCTGTTGGGGGTGGAAACAAAAAGGCGCAAGCGGCCAACGATGGGCCGACCTCAGGCGGCCGGCGGGAGGTGGCGGCAACCGTGGGCAAAGCGACGGCGCCGATGGGCTTCTGGTGAATTCCACGGACGAGCCGGTGCCCCAGAGAGGATCTAGGGTCAGGTGAGTACGGGATGGAGGGCTGAGACGATGCAGAGCGTCCCGTCGGACCCCTGGGAAATGGCATTAGAGCAATTCCACCGGGCCGCCCGGCACGTCCCTCTGAAGCGGGGGATCCGGGAGTTCTTGGCATTCCCGAAGCGGGAGCTGACGGTGAACTTCCCCGTCAAGATGGACGACGGGTCGGTGCGGATCTTCACGGGTTACCGGGTGCACCACAGCACCGTCCTAGGACCCACTAAGGGAGGGATTCGCTACCACCCGGGGGTGACCCTGAACGAGGTGCGGGCCCTGGCCATGTGGATGACGTGGAAGTGCGCCATCGCGGGTCTCCCGTACGGCGGAGCGAAGGGCGGCGTTGTCTGCGACCCCAAGCAGCTCTCCGGGGGAGAGCTGGAGCGGCTGACGCGACGGTACGCTACAGAGATCAGCGTCCTGATGGGGCCGGAGAGCGACATCCCCGCCCCGGACGTGGGGACCAACCCCCAGGTGATGGCGTGGATCATGGACACGTACAGCATGCACCGGGGCTACTCGGTCCCCGCGGTGGTGACCGGCAAGCCCCTCTCCGTAGGGGGGTCCGTGGGCCGGGAGGAGGCTACGGGTTTAGGGTGCGCCCTCGTGGCGCGGGAAGTTGCCCGCCTGCTCGGCTTTTCCGTGGAGAAGGCGCGGGTGGCAATCCAGGGGTTTGGGAACGTGGGTTCCCACGCCGCCGTGGCTTTGCACCGGATGGGAGCGTTGGTGGTGGCAGTGAGCGACTCCCGGGGAGGGGTCTACGACCCCACGGGCCTGGACCCGGAGGCGCTTCTGCAGCACAAGCAAGCCCGCGGGACCGTTGCGGACTTCGGCCAGGGGCGACCGGTGTCCTCTGAGGAGGTGCTGGAACTGCCATGCGAGATCCTGATCCCCGCGGCCCTGGAGGGGCAGATCACGGTTGAGAACGCGTCCAGGGTGCAGGCGAGGGTGATCCTCGAGGGCGCGAACGGCCCCACCACGCCGGAGGCGGACGATGTGTTGCGCGACAAGGGTGTGGTGGTCGTGCCGGACGTCGTGGCCAACGCGGGCGGCGTGGTGGTTTCGTACTTCGAGTGGGTCCAGGACCTGCAGGCCTTCTTCTGGTCGGAGGAGGAGGTGCGCGAACGACTGGAACGGCTTTTGGTGCGGAGCGTGCGGGAGGTGTGGCGGGTTTCGCAGGAGCGGGAGGTGGACCTGCGCACCGCGGCGCTGGTGCGTGCCATCCAGCGGGTGGCGGATGCCCTCCACACTCGGGGGATCTACCCGTAGAGGGTCGGAGCAGGAAAGGGAGGCGTGGCACCGTATACGGAATCCAGACCGCCATTGAGGGGGGGACACCGATGCGCGCCGTGTGGATCCCACTTGTGGCCGTAGGGCT
The DNA here is from genome assembly GCA_041640435.1 of bacterium. Taxonomy (GTDB): domain Bacteria; phylum Sysuimicrobiota; class Sysuimicrobiia; order Sysuimicrobiales; family Sysuimicrobiaceae; genus Tepidifontimicrobium. Next base: position 4,850 of record JBEQAH010000128.1, read on the forward strand.
TCTCGGCCTCGCGGCGGGGGGCATGGCCGGGCCGGCCACGTGCCCCTTGGGTGTACCGGCGATCCGCTTGGGTGTTCAGGGGGCTGCGTCCGGGGCCCACGCGGATTATGGCCGGCAGATCGAGATGGGTGCGCAGCTGGCCGTCGAGGAGATCAACGCTTCTGGGGGGGTCCTTGGGTGCAGGCTGGAGATGCGGTTTATGGACGAGGAGTTGCGGCCGGCCACCGCGGTTCGCAACGCCCGGTTCCTGGTGACGGAGTGGGGTGCCCACTTCCTGTACGGTGTGGACAGTAGCGGGTCCGCCATGGCCCTCGGGCCAGTACTCCGGGAGCTGGACCGAATCCACTTTTTCACCCACGCGGCCACCCACCGGCTCACCGAGGAACTGGTGGCCCAACAGGGCATCCGCCAGATCGTCCGCGTGAGCGCGCCCGTCTATCAGGACGCGGTGGCCGCCTGGCTGTTCCGCGACATGCGGAACGTTCGTCGCTGGGCGACCATCGGCGCGGACTACGAGTACGGGTACGCCGCGTGGGCCCTGTTCCGGGAACAGATGCGGCGGTTCCGGCCGGACGTTCAGTTCGTGGCGGCTGCGTGGGCTCCGTTTTTGACCCAGGACTTTTCTTCCCACATCGCCGCCGTGATGGCGGCGAACCCCGACGGGATTTTCGCCACCCCGTGGGCCGGGGAGGCAGTCACCCTGCTCCGGCAGGCGCTCCTGCAGGGGGTGTTCGACCGGGTGCAGGTGTGGTTCCAGGCCATGGGCGGCTCCGTGGACGTGCTGGAGGGCATCAGCCAGGAGGTGCGGGAGGGCCGCTTCCGCGGCAAGCTGTACGCCACCGCCCGGTACATCCACAACTGGCCCAACACGGAGGGGAACCGCTCCTTTGTGAGCCGGTTCGCAAAGCGGTGGAACCGGATGCCCAACTACTCCGCGGAGACCACGTACTCCGCGGTGTACATCACGAAAGCGGCCGTGGAGCGCGCCCGCAGCCTCAGCACCGATCGCGTGGTGGCCGCCCTGCGCGGGATGCGCATCGAGACGCCGGCCGGGGTCCGAGTGTTCCGGGCGGAGGATCAGCAGTTCGTGTACGCGGTGCCCGCGGGGAAG
>JBEQAH010000129.1:0-5943 GCA_041640435.1 bacterium
CTCCCGCAATGCGCGGAACACCCACCGCACCCCTTCGGGGTCGGGGCTCAGGGGTGCCACCGTCATCAGCCCCTCCAGCCGCAGTCCCGGGAGCGAGGCCACGAGCTCCACGAGATCCTGGGCTTCCCGTGGCTCCACCCCGTGCTTGGTGGGCTCCCCGGCCACGTTCACCTCCACCAGCACCCGCACCGTCCTGCGGGCTGAGGTGGCCCGGCGGCTCAGCTCGTGCGCGAGCGGCGCGGAATCCACCGAGTGCACCCAGTCGAACAGCTCCACCGCCCACTTCGCCTTGTTGCGCTGCAGGTGCCCCACCAGGTGCCAGGCGGGTGCAGCCGCCCCGCCCAGGAGGGAGCGCACCGCGGGGATCTTGGCGCGGGCTTCCTGCACCCGGTTTTCGCCCAAATCCTGCAACCCGGCCTGCACCGCCGCGGCCGCCACCTCAGGCCCGAAGCCCTTCACCACCGCCACCACCCGGACCTCCTGGGGGTCGCGGCCCGCGCGGCGGCAGGCCGCCGCGATCCGCTCCCGGACCGCCGCCACCCGCGCCCGAACGACGCCGGGATCTAAGGCTCCCGCGGGGCTGCCACGAACGCCCACTGGCTCCCGGTCCTCCCCTCCCGCCGGTAGGAGTAGAACCAGTCCGCCTCGCACGCGGTGCACACGGCCGCCGCGTCCACGCTGTTTTGGGGAACTCCCGCGGAGTGCAGCTGTGCCCGGGCCACCGCCCGCAGGTCCAGCTGCCAGTGTCCGGGCCGGCCCGGCCGAAAGGCTTCAGCCCACGGCCGGAGCGCTTCGCGCACGGGCGCATCCACCTCGTAGCAACAGGGCCCCACGCACGGTCCCACCGCGCAGCGCAGGGAGCCGGGCTGCGAGCCTGCCTCGAGCAGGCTGCGCACCGCACGCACCAGGATCCCCGCCGCGAGCCCTCGCCAGCCCGCGTGCACCGCGGCCACCCGCCGGCTCACCGGGTCCGCGATCAGGATGAGCGGACAGTCCGCACCGCGCACCCGCAGCGTGAGGCCGACCTCGTCCGTCCACAGGCCATCTGCGGCGGGGATGGTCTGGCCCGCGTGTTCTTTGCTCACCCGCACGACGCACGCGCCGTGCACCTGTTCGGCGTCCACCACCGCCCCGGGATCGAGCCCGCAAGAGCGCACCGCGGCGCCGTCCAGTTCCCCGCGCCGCGTCGTGAAGGCGTGGGGGACCCTGGCGGCTTGCAGCAGCTCCGATCGCAGGGTGGGCACCCCGCCCGTCCACACCACCCGAAACCCGCTACCCGGCCGCAGCACTACACCACCCGCTCCCGCACCTTGGCGCTCAGGTAGTCCATGAGGGCCACCACCAGAGTGATGGCCCACACCGCGGTGGCGGCCTTCTGCCACAGCAGGAGGTTGATGTACTGCATGAGCAGGAATCCGATGCCACCTCCGCCCACGAATCCGATGACCGTGGACATGCGGACGTTGATGTCCCACCGGTAGATAGTGAACGCGATGAACTGCGGGACGATCTGCGGGATCACCGCGTAGCGCACCACCTGCAGCCGGCTGGCGCCCGTAGCTTCCACCGCCTCGATGGGGCCGGGGTCGATGGCCTCGATGGCCTCCGAGTACAGCTTGCCGAGGGAGGCCACGGAGTGCACGCCGAGGGCCAGCACGCCCGCGAAGGGCCCGATCCCCACCCACACCGCGAACACCGTGGCGAGGATGAGGGGCTCGATGCTCCGCAGGACGTTGAGCACGGTGCGGGTGGCGAAGTACACGGTCGACCCCACAAGCCCGTGGGCGAGGTTCTTGGCGCCCAAAAAGCTCAGGGGGACCGCGAACACCACCCCCATGGCCGTACCCATGAGGGCCAGGAACACGGTCTCCACCATGCGCTCCGCCACCAGGCGCAACGTCTCGCTGGGCTGCCACGTCATGTCCGGGAGGGCGACCTGCACGTGGAAAGCACCCCGGTCCCCCAAGGTGTCGGGGACCCGCACCGGAAGCCGGAACCGGCCGGAGGGATCCGTGGTGAACTCCGCCAGGGAGGCCGGGGCGCCCGTGGCGTCCCGCCACACCACACGCCCCGGCCGCCCGGGCGCGAACCCCTCGCCCTCCAGCACCACCTCCTGGCCCACGCGCACCGACCGGGTGGAGGCCATCACCTGCGGGCCCCGCACCGGTGGCGCGGGAGGAGGTGGCGCGCCCAACGCTACGGGAATCTCCACCTCCTGCAGCCGGGGGACCCTCTCCAACACCTCCGGCCGGACCAGGTCTCGCACGAGCGGCCGGATGAGGTGCGCGTTGGTGGCGAGCTCCTGCAGGTTGATCCCCGTCACCCGCCATCCGTAGGCGAAGGCCGCCAAAGCCAGCACCAGGCCCATGAACCGCACCCACCCGCCGGTCACGCGATCTCCACCTCCACCGCCTCTTCCCCGTAGATCTCGCGGAAGCGGCGCCCGTCGATCTCCGCGGGCAGGCCGTCGAACACCAGCCGGCCTTCCTTGAGGGCGATCACTCGGGTGCCGTAGCGCCGCGCTAGGCTCAGGAAGTGTAGGCTACACAGCACCGTGATGCCCTCCTTGCGGTTCAGCTCCTCCACGTAGCGGAGGACGGAGTGGCTGGTGGCTGGGTCCAGGCTGGCCACAGGCTCGTCCGCCAGGATGAGCTTGGGCTCCTGCATGAGGGCTCGGGCGATGCCCACCCGTTGCTGCTGGCCGCCGGACAGCTGGTCCGCCCGCACGTGCGCCTTGTCCAGGATGCCCACCCGCTCCAGGTTGCGCAGGGCCTGGTCCACGAGCTCCCGCGGCCAGTAGTTCACCAGGGCCCACGCCGGCGGCGTGTAGCCAAGACGGCCCGTGAGGACGTTGGTGAGCACCGGCATCCGCTTCACAAGGTTGAACTGCTGGAAGATCATGCCCACCTCGCGCCGCAGGCGGCGGACCCCTTCCCGGTCGAGGGCGGTCACCTCCACCCCGTCCACCCACACGCGCCCGGAGGTGGGCTCCACCAGGCGGTTGATGCAGCGCAAGAGGGTGGACTTCCCGGAGCCCGACAGCCCGATGACCACCACGAACTCGCCCCGGCGGACCTCAAAGGACACGTCGTCCAGGGCCCGCACCCCGCCGGGGTAGACCTTCGTCAGGCGCTCCACGCGCAGGAACGGCCGGTCCACGTCTGCCCTCCAAACATCGAAGCGGGGGCCCCGGCTGGAGCCCCCGCTCGCAGGTCGCCTGGTCGCGCCTCGCCCGTCACCGCACCAGCTGCATGAGATCGATGCCGAGGGTGCGCACCGCCTCCCGGATGGGGTTGAAGTACGCGTCCAGGTTCGGGAACTCCCGCCGATCCACCCGGTACTTGGTGATCAGGTCCTCGTAGGTGGCGTAGCCCTCGTGCTGGTAGAGTTCGTGGATGGCCTGGCGGCCGGAGGACGTCTGCGCGATGCGGAACAGGGCTTTCACCACGCGGTCCACCAGCTCCGGGTCCAGGCCCTTGCGGAAGGACACGGTGTCGTTGGGGATGTACGGCTTCACGTACTCCAGCACCACCACCCGGCGCTTCACGTCGGGGAACTGCCGCTCCACCCGCTCCCGGGCGTCGTTCCCGAACTCGTCCCCGAAGGTGGCCCCGCCGTCCACCTGCCCCTGGTAGATGGCCAGGACCACCTTGTCGTGGCCGCCCGCGAACACCGTCTGACCGAAGAACCGGTTGGGGTCAAACCCGGCCCGCTTGATGTGCACCGCGGGGTACAGGTACCCGGAAGTGGACGCGGGGTCAACGTACGCGAACCGCTTGCCCCGCAGGTCCGCCAGACGCCGGACCCCCGTGTCCGCGCCCACGAGGATCTGGGCCCCGTAGTAGGGCCGGTCGAACCGGACGGAGATCAGCTTGACCTCCGCCCCGCACCGCTGGCGCGCCAGCACGTACGCCAGCGGCGCGAAGAAGGCCACGTCCGCCCGTCCGGCGCACATGGCCTCGATGGTGGCCGCATACGAGGTAGGCACCGTGGACTCGAACTCCAGCCCCGTGGCCACCTCCAGCATGCGCTCCAGGGTGCGGCCCGTGGCCAGCACCCGTTGAGCGTCCAGGGAGGGGACGAAGGCCAACACCCAGGGCCGCCGTACCTGTCCCACCCCCGCGGAGGCCACCGCCAGGAGCAGCAACACCGCCACGCCGACCGCACTCCTCCTCACGGTTCCCCTCCTCCCGGGCTCTCGCCCGCACACGGCGACGGGAGAGCAAACCGCTCTCCCGTCCCCTCACTAACAGTAGGCCAGCGCGCGGGCCGGCGCAAGGCACCGGCTCACGGCTCGCGTCCCCACTTCTCCGCGAACTGCTCCTTGCTCAGCTTGTAGTAGTCCGCGTTCATCTCCGTGTACTCTTTCCACTGATCGGGGACGTCGGCTTCCGCGAAGATGGCTTGAACCGGGCAGACGGGCTCGCAGGCCCCACAGTCGATGCACTCATCGGGGTTGATGTAGAGCATCAGCTCGCCCTGGTCCTCCTCCGCTCGGGGGTGGATGCAGTCCACCGGGCACACCTCCACGCACGCCCGGTCCTTGGTGCCGATGCAGGGTTCTGCGATGACGTACGTCATTCCGCGCCTCCTCCCGTGGGATGTGACCTAGCCGGTCTTGCGTTGAACCCGTTCCTGCTCCCAGCGGCTCAACACGAACTCCGCGTAGCTCGCCACGGACTCCACCACCTGGGGTGGGGCTGCCCGCAGGCGCTCCACCGCCTGCTGTAGCCGGGCCCAGGGGCCGCCCACCCCGCGCAGGGTCCGGAAGTACACCACGTCCTCCGGGGTCACAAGGTGCGCCACCCTCTTCATCACCGTGGCGGGGACTCCGAGGGCCGGAGCGAGCCGTTCGATGTAGGCCGGCCTGCGCAGGTCCAAAATCCCCCTCTCCCCACGCGACAGCACGCTCGGCGGGATCCCTGCCTCCTGAGCCAGCTGTCGCAGGCTCTTTCCTCGGCCACGGCCGTAGAAGTTTTTGCGCAGCGTGCGGATGTAATTTCCGAACGCTTGTGCGCCCTCCCTTACATCATGGAACGCTGTTCCCATATTGGAACACCGGACCAATAGTACCGGTTCCAGATGCGGCGTGCAAGGGCCCGGTGTTCCGTCGACGGAACAAAGGAGGTCAGGTGGGGTTGGGGGGCGAAACTCCAAGCCGTGAGCATGTACAACTCTTTGGAGCGCGCCCTGCGCGACGCCATCCGCGGTGAAGTCCGCTTCGATGCCTTTTCTCGGGTCCTGTACAGCACCGACGCCAGCCTGTACCAGGTGATGCCGGTGGGGGTGGTGGTGCCGCAGGATGAGGAGGACGTGGCGAGAACGCTCCAGATCGCAGCCGAGACCAGGACCCCGGTGGTGCCCCGGGGCGGTGGCACCAGCCTCGCAGGGCAATCCATCGGCCGGGCCCTCATTCTCGACTTCTCGAAGTACATGGACCGGGTTGTGCATCTGGACCCCTCGGGGCCGTACGCGGTTGTGCAGCCGGGGGTTGTGCAGGACGAGTTAAACCGGGCGGCCCAGCCCCACGGGCTGAGACTGGGCCCTGACACCTCCACCAGCAACCGCGCCACCCTGGGTGGCATGATCGGCAACAACTCCTGCGGCTCTCGATCCCTCGTATACGGCAAGACCATGGATCACCTGCTGGAGCTCAGGGTCCTGCTCTGGGACGGCACGGAGCTGACCCTGCGCCCCCTCGATGAGCGCTCCTATCAGAGCAAGCTCGCCGACCCCGGACGGGAGGGCGAGATCTACCGGACCCTGCGGGACCTCCTCGCTCGCCACGCGGAAGAAATTGACCGGCGGTTCCCCAAGCTGTTGCGACGCGTGAGCGGTTACAACCTGGACGCGCTCCTGCGGAACCCTGCGGACCTCACGCAGCTGGTGGCGGGATCGGAGGGCACTCTGGCGGTGGTCACCCAGGCGCGGGTGCGACTGGTC
>JBEQAH010000130.1:0-5939 GCA_041640435.1 bacterium
GCCATGTTGGCGACACTCATCCGCCCCGCCAGATCCACACCCCTCATCGCCTCCCCCGCAAACTCCAGTGCCCGATACTGCGCGAACTCCGCCCCGTAGGAGCCCAGCAGGTGCAGGATCACGTCTTTCCAGCTCACCGCGGGGGGCAACCCACCCACCAGCTCGCACCGGATGGTGGGGGGAACCTGGAACCACAGAGTCCCCGTGGCCAGGACGTAAGCCATCTCGGACGTACCGATCCCCGTGCCGGCGGCACCCACCGCACCGTAGGTGGTGGAGTGCGAGTCGGTGCCCACCACCAGCATTCCGGGCTTCACGAGCCGGCTTTCCACCAGGAGCTGGTGGCAGATGCCCTGTCCGGTGTCGTAGAAGTGGCGGATGCGGAAACGCCCCACACCCTGGCGGATGCGCCGGTGAAGGCTCGCCACCGCGGCGTTGGGAGGCGGGGAGAAGTGGTCCAGCACCACCACCACCCGCTCCGGATCCCACAGCTTCTCGATCCCCAGCCGCTCCAGGGTGTCAAACAGCGTGGCCGCGAAGACGTCGTGGACTAAACACAGATCCACAGCGCAGGTGACCAACTCCCCCACTTGCACCTGCCGGCCCGCAGCCCGGCTCAAAATGACCTCTGCCAGCGTTCCCCCCATAGCTTTCCGACCGTTCGGTCGACTCCTAGCGTGGACGCCCTGCGGGAGCGCTTCAATGATCTGTCCGTGGTTTTTCCTAGTGCGTTTGGCTTCCCCCGATACTAGGGGTAGCGCGCCCGGGCCAGCTCGCTTGGCCTCTTTGCACCATTGACAGGATGCGCACGCCGGGGCAAGGGAAAAGGAGCAGGGAAGTACAAGGAAGTAGGGCGGAGGAGACGGGAAGCGACCGCATGGTCGGTCGACACCGGTGTGGTAGAGTATTTGGCTGGGAGAGCCTCCAAACGGAGAAGAGGGGTCGGCGGACTGCCACACGGGGGGTTCGAGCGGAAGCTCGCCACATCAATGAAACCCGACGGGAGGTGGGTGATGAGGCGCTCGTTTCACGCCGGGCGTGGGTTGACTGTGTTGTGCCTTGGACTCGCCGCGTTCCTGGCAGGCGCGCTGGTCTATCCTGTTCTGGCCGCTCCCGCGGCCCGGGTGGGGATTCCGTACCGCATCGGGTTCATCGCGTCCGTGACAGGCCCCGGGGCTAGCCTGGGCACGCCGGAACGAGACGTCGCGCGGCTGCTCCAGGACCGGTTGAACCGGGAAGGGGGCATTGCCGGCCCCGACGGGGTGCGCCACGAGGTCCAGATCCTCATCAACGACGACCAGAGCCGCGCGGACGTGGCCGCCAGCTTGGCGCGCCGACTCATCGAGCAGGACCAGGTGCACGTTCTCGTGGGCACGACGCTGAGCGGGCCGAGCCTGGCCATCGTGCCCATCGCCACGGAGCTGCGGACGCCCAACATCTCCATGGCCTCGGCTCGGGCGATCATCGAGGACCCCAACACTCAGCGCATGCGGCCGTGGATCTTCAAGCCGGTGCCGGAGAACCTGCACTCCGCGTCCAAGCAGGCCGAGTACCTGAAGGCGGTGGGGATCAACCGGGTGTGTCACCTGTACGAGAACACCGCCTACGGCCAGGACACCTTCGCCAGCGCGAAGCACGAGTTCCCGAAGGCGGGGATCCGGATCCTCTACGGAGACTCCTTTGACCGGTTCGCCACCGAGTTCCCCCAGGTGACCCGGGTCCGCGCCAGTGGATGCCAGGCCGTGGTGATCGGGTCCATCCCGCCCGCGGCCGCGGTGATCAACGTGGCGGTCGCGGGCCGGGTGGGACCTCGCAAAATCGTTCACGGGCATGGCGCCTGCAGCCCCGACCTGATCCGCACCGCGGGCGCTGCGGCGGAGGGCACGGTGATGCCCTGCGGCAAGATCCTGGTCGCAGACCAGCTGCCGGCCAACGACCCGGTCCGAGGCGTGAACCTGGAACTCATCAGCGAGTACGCGCGCCTGACCGGCGGCCAGCCCATCAGTACCTTCGCGGGGCACGCGTACGACGCTCTCCAGTGGGCTCTCTTGGGCCTGCGGACCGTTCCCGACGGTCAGCCTCTGGGCCGCATTCGGGAGATGGTGCGGGACGGCATCGAGAGGATCCGCAATTACGTGGGCACCCACGGGGTGATGAACCTGGGACCCGACGACCACCTGGGATTCAACCCGAAGGACTTCGTGATCGTGACGGTGCAGGGCGGGCGGTTCGTGCTGCTGCCGCCCGAACGGTGGAAGTAGCCTGTGAGGTCCGCGGCAGAACCCGCGACCACCGAGCTGGCCGCGCGGACCCGCAGGAAACCGCAGGAGCCGTTTCGGGCCCCTCCCGCCGCCCGTCGGGTGTTGCCCCGCATCGTGCGCCCTGCGGCCCTCGCCGTGGTGGGAGCGGGTCTTTGGCTGCTCGGTCGGCGCCTCGGGTATGGCGCTCCGGAGTACCTTCAGCTGCTGGTGGACGGAACCGTCACCGGCTCGGTGTACGGGCTCGTGGCGGTGGGGTTCGTGGTGGTCTACCGGGTTACGGGCGTGATCAACTTCGCGCAGGGCGCCTTTGTCATGCTGGGCCCCATGCTCACCATCACCTTCCTCGGTGGGATCGGTGTGACCGGCGGCGTTCCCCTCGCCGCCGCGGCAGCCACCGCGGTGGTGGTCACGGCGGGGATCGCCATGGCGGTTCACCGGTTTACCCTGCACCCCGCCCGGCAAGCCTCTGCGCTGACCCGGATCATCATCACCGTGGGCGTGTACATCAGCCTGCAGGGGCTGGCCCTCCGAGCCTGGGGACCCCGGCCCTACGTAATGCCCGCCTTCAGCACCCTTCAGATGGAGGACCGGCTCCTTCAGGTGGGCGGCGTGGTGGTGCAGGCACAGAGCCTTTGGGTGTGGGCTGTGGGCGTGGTCACGGTGCTGGGCCTCATCCTGTTCTTCGAGCGAACCGTGGCGGGCAAGGCCATGCGGGCGTGTGCCGTGAACCGCACTGCAGCCCGGCTCATGGGGATCCGGGTGGACCGGATGGCCACCCTGGCCTTCGGTCTCGCAGGGATCCTCGGGGCGGTGGCCGGCATCGTGCTGGCACCGTCCACGCGACCCACTTACGACATGGGACTTGAGCTGGGGTTGAAGGGGTTCGTCGCCGCCATCGCGGGGGGACTGACAAACCTCCCCGGCGCGGTGGGTGGCGGCCTGGTGCTGGGCATCCTCGAGAGCCTGTGGGCCGGGGTGACCGTAGCGGGCTTCAAGGACCTGTTTGCCTTCGTCATGCTCATCCTGTTGCTCCTGGCGCGGCCTCAGGGTTGGCTGGAGGCGGGTCATCAATGACGCAACCGCGCTGGGGCCCTCCCTGGCTGGCGATGGCTGCGGTGGTGGCAGCCGTGGGCGTGTGGGAACTGGCGCAGCCAGGGGGCTTGGCGCGTCTTTCTCGAGGGCTAATCAGTACCGACCTGCTGATCCGAACAGGTCTGTTCACCATCGTCCTGGTGGGGCTCAACCTCCTCATGGGGTACGCGGGACAAGCCTCCCTGGGGCAGGCAGCCTTCTACGGGATGGGCGCGTTCGCCTCCGCCATCCTGACGGTCCGCGGCCGCGTTCTGGGCATCCCCCAGGACCTCCTGGCGGCCTGGTGGTGGCCGTGGTTGGTGATGGGGCTGGCGGCCCTGGCTGTGGGCGGTTTTGCCCTCGTGGTGGGCCTTGCCATCCTGCGCCTGCGGGGCCACTACCTGGCCATGGCCACCCTGGGCTTGGGCATCATCGTGTACATCGTGCTCCGGGAAAACCTGGGGATGCCCCACCTCAACCTCACGGGAGGGTTCGACGGGATCGTGGGGGTTCCGCGCCTGCGGGTGGGCGGCGCGGAGTTGTGGCCCGTGCAGGTGTACTACTTTGTGGTGTGGGCGGTGGCTCTCACCGTGGTGGCCCTGGGTCTTGGGGTCGTGCATTCGCCCGTGGGGCGGGCCCTACGGGCCCTCCACGGCAGCGAGCTGGCGACTGAGAGCGTAGGGGTGGACGTGGGGCGCTTGAAGGCGAAGATCTTCGCCCTCAGCGCGGCACTGGCCTCCGTGGCAGGGAGCCTGTACGCCCACTTTCAGGCCGCTGTGGTCCCCGACACCTTCGGGTTCGTGCCCTCCTTGGAGCTCGTGGTCATGTCCGCGGTAGGCGGTATGAGTAGCATTTGGGGGGCACCCTTCGGGGCCCTCACGGTGCTGCTCCTGGAGCAGCTGCTGCGCACCCACGTCCTCGGCCTCCTCCCCGCGGTGTCGGGGGAGCTGGAACCTGTGGTGTTCGGCGCGCTACTGGTGGTCATCATGATGTTCTGGCCCGCTGGACTGGTGAGCTCCCGCAAGGTCCAGGCATCGCCGGGGTCGAGCTGATGACGGGAGAAGCCCTCCTCGAGGTCAAGGGTGTCACCAAGGCCTTCGACGGACTGGTGGCGCTTTCGAACGTGTCCCTGCAGGTCCGCCCCGGTCAGATCAAGGGGCTCATCGGCCCCAACGGAGCCGGGAAGACGACTCTGTTCAACCTGATCGCCTGCTGTCTTGCACCGACGGCGGGTGACATCGTGTTCCGCGGTCGGTCTCTGGTCGGGCTCCCGCCCCACCGCGCTGCACAACTGGGGATCGCGCGGACCTTCCAGAACGTCCAGGTGTTCCCGGGGATGACGGTTCTCGAACACGTTCTGGTGGGGCTACACCGCCAGGCGCGGGCGGGGCTCCTCACCGCGGCGCTGCACACGGTGGGGGTCCGGCGGACGGAGCTACGGCTTCGGGAGCAAGCGGAGGTCCTGCTGGACCTGCTGGAACTCACGCCGTGGGCCGGGGCACCCGTGGAGGTTCTCCCCTTCGGCCTCCTGCGCCGGGTGGAGCTGGCGCGGGCCCTGGCGGTCCAACCCAAGCTGCTCCTACTGGACGAGCCCGGGTCCGGTCTGAACCCGACGGAAAAGCAGGCCATGAGCCAGCTGGTTCGCGGCCTGCGGGATCGGGGCGTCACCGTGTTTTTGGTGGAGCACGACATGACCATGGTGATGGGCCTTGCGGACGAGGTCGCGGTGCTGGACCACGGAGCCCTGCTCTGCGAGGGTCCGCCGTCGAAGGTTCAGCGGGATCCGCGGGTGGTGGCCGCGTACCTGGGCGAGGGGGACGATGCTTGAGCTGTGCGGGGTGAGCGCAGGCTACGGAAGGCTCGTGGTGCTGCGGGACGTGTCCCTCGAGGTTCCCGCGGGGCAAGTGAGCGCGGTCCTCGGCGCCAACGGGGCGGGCAAGACAACCCTCCTTCGGGTGATCTCCGGCCTCCTGACGCCCCGTTCGGGCCACGTGCGCCTCGATGGCCACGACATCACCGGCTGGCCTCCCGAGCAGGTGGTGGCCTGCGGGGTCGCGCACGTTCCCGAGCGTCGGCAGTTGTTCGGCTCCATGAGGGTGGAAGACAACCTCCTGCTGGGAGCGTACCTCCGACTCCGACGCGGTCACCGGCGCGAGGTCGAGGAGGACCTCGATCGGGTGTATGCACTCTTTCCCCGCCTGCGGGAGCGTCGTCGGCAAGTGGCGGCCACTCTGTCTGGGGGTGAGCAGCAGATGCTGGCCATCGGCCGGGCCCTCATGGCCCGGCCTCGGGTCCTGCTGCTGGACGAGCCGTCGTTGGGTCTCGCCCCCCTTCTGGTTCGGGAGCTGTACCGCACCATCCGCCAGCTGCGGGAAGAAGGGTACACGGTCCTGCTGGTCGAGCAGAACGCTCACCACGCCTTGCGCGTGGCGGATGTGGCGTACGTGATGGAGACCGGCGCCATCACCCTAAAGGGGTCCGGGGCCGAGTTGCTCCGCGCACCACAGGTGCAGGCGGCGTACCTGGGCGCCGAGACCTAGGAACACCTGTACCTGGCCTCCAGCCAGCTTCGGGGAACCAGGGCTTGGACGTGGCGGCCTTCACCGA
>JBEQAH010000131.1:0-5930 GCA_041640435.1 bacterium
GGAGGTCCGTCGAACCGCCGCCCGTGCGGGTCCGTGACCTGAAACCTGCTCAGGGGCAGAGCCACCGGCTCGCTCATCCACAGGATCACGCGGTTCGGGGCTTCTTCCAGGTGGCTCCCGGGTGCCGGGAAGGAGGAAAGACAGCGCACCTGACCCCGGGCGGGTGAGGCCGCGACCAGGACCCAGCCGAGAACGGCGAAGTAGACCGCGAGCCTCACGGCGGCCGGTAGCCCGACAGGACGGCGAGATCCTCGAGGGAGAGCACACCCTCGTACTTGCGTCCCCCGATGATCCAGGTCGGGTATGCGCGTACACCCGCCCGCTCGCACTCCGAGGGCCTCGCCTCGGGGGACCTGGGGTCGCACTCCACGTAGGGCAGATAACGCGCGGAGGGGCCGAACATGCGCTTCTGATCAACGCAGTGAGGACACCAGTAGGCGCCGAAGAATTTGGCTCCCGATGCGGTCAGGTGTCGGGCCAGGCCCTCCGCGTAGGCGCTGGTCGCCGCCTGCCGTTCCGCGAATCCGTAGCCCCCCACCAGGAAGACGACGGTCGCCACGGCTGGCAACGCCGCAGCGGGCCAGGGCACGCCCCGGCGCCCGTACACCCAGCCAAGCCCGAAGGTGGTCAGGGAGAGCAGGGCGGAGAGAGTACAGAGGGAGCAGAAACTCCGCAGCACGAGACCCTGGATTCCCAAAAAGACCACAGAGGCCGTTGCCCCCACTGTGGACACGGGAAAAGCCAGCTGCCAGCGCCGGCTAGGGTCCGTCCCCCACGTGGCGAGGAGCAACAGGGTGCCGTAGTAGGCCATGCCATACACCGGAAGGGGCACGCCGAGCAAAGTGGCGTAGCGGCTCTGCTGGACCACCTGGCATCCGCTCCCGGCGGGGCAGAGCCGGAGCTCCGCCCCGCCGGTACCAAACCACAGGTAGCCGCTCAGCACAACCCCGGCGAGGCTCAGCAGCAGGAGAGGCCAGCCGGGGGGATGGCGCCGACCCTTCAGTTGTGTCCACCTCCTCTGCCTGCATGCTCCCGGACCTCCACCTCCACTGTAAGCCGGCCGGCCCGCTCAAAGCGCAGGATCAAGGGGAAGCGATCTCCCACCCGGAGGGGGGTGTTCAGGCGGAGCAGCATCACGTGCAGCCCACCGGGTTTGAGCTCCACCTTACCCCGGGCGGGCACTTCGATGAACGCAACCGGCTGCATCCGGTGCATCCCGCCCTCCATGCGGGTCTCGTGCAGCTCCACCGCCCCCGCCACGTCTGTCCCTGCGGCCACCAGGCGATCCGCCTCCGCTTGCGCGTTGTGGATCTCCATGTACACCGCGCTGTTCCCCCCTCGGGGCGCGGGCCGGGCCCAGGGGTGCTCCACTTTCAGGGATGCTGCAGTGCTGGCCACAGCGGCGCCCAACAACAGCGCCACCCCCAGCGCCATCCCGGGCATCGCGTTCCTCATCGCTGCCACACCTCCTTCGCTTGGTTGATCCCGTCTAAGGGGCTGCTCGCAGCAGAACCCTCACGTCGTGGACGTAGTCCTCCACCGACGTTTCCTGGCTCAGGCGCAGCCGCCAGCGCCCCTGAGGATCGACCACGGGCACTGCGGCCGTGTGGTTCACGAGGTAGCCCGCGGCGCTCCCCGGCACGGGCACCTTCTCGTAGAGCACTCCAAAGAACCGGTACAGGGGCATCAGGTCCCCCTCGCGGCCCACGAGGCCCACAAACTGGGAGCTGAACAGCTCCAGGTACTCCTTCACCTTCGCGGGCGTGTCGCGTTCGGGGTCCACGGTCACGAAGACAAACCGGACCCGATCCGCTGCGCTGCCGAGCTTCTCCCGCACCTTCTTCCAGCGGGCCAGGGTGGCGGGACACACGTCGGGGCAGGTGGTGTACCCGAAGAACAGGAGGACCACGCGGCCCCGCTGCTCCGCGAAGCGGAAGGTCCCACCCCAGTGGTCCCGCGCCACCAATTCCGGAACCGGCCGGGGAGGATCCAGCGCCTGCCCTCGGAGGGACTCCGCCCGGGCGCAGCCAGAAGCCACGAGCAGGGGTATGACAAGCAGTCCGAAACCAGTTCGCCTCATGAATACCTCCCGAACGGGCTCGGCCCTAGAGAAGGACGAACGGCCAGGTCAGGTGGCCCTGGGAGGTGGGGTCAGGGGGTCTACGTCTACAGAGCAATACGAAGGATCGGGGTCAGACGGCGCGAGGCCGTGCTCTGAGAGTCGGTACTGAAAGGGCGCCCGGGGGTCCGCCACCACCAGCCCGCGGACGGAGGTGCCCAGAGGTTCGAGGGGACCTTTGGCGCAGAGCCAGACTCTGCCGGAGATCGCTTCCCCATCCACCGACCGAACGGGCGAGGGCCGAGCGGCTGAGCTCGTGAGCTCGAAGGGGTGGGCGTGCATCGCAGCCTGAGCTTCCCGGGCCACGGACGTGCAGGAGAGCCGCGCGAGCGGACCCGAGAAGACCAGGCCCAGCACCAACACCGCCAGCTCCGCCCGGAGCATTGCGCCCCCAGGATAGCACAGCCCGGAATCGGGCGGGGAACGGATGGCGGTCCAGGCCGGGCGCTCCATACCCTTTTGCCGAGGGTGGTGAGGTGGAGCCGAAGGGTGTGCGAAGGCCGGAGGATTACGCGGGCGTCTGCGGGACGTACTGGGAGGGGTGCGGGTGGTACGAAGCCCTGCCTTTTACCTGCGTGGGCCACCCCCAGGTCCTCGGCCACAGCCCGTGTCCTGTGCGATCGTGCGCAGCCTGGCACCGGGTGGAGAACTGCGCTCTCTGCGTGCAGTTCCCGTGCCCGCTGCTGTTCGCTTTTGCCGCACGCACGGGCGATGACCTGAGAATCTTTTCCGCCATGCGGCGTGCGGAGTACGGAGACGAAGCGTGGGCGAGCTGGGCCCGGGAGCAGCTCGCCGTCTGGGTCAACGCGTACTGCCCCCTCCGGAGCTTACCCGATGCGACCGGAGAAGGGACCCGACCCGAGCATCATGGGGATCTCCAGGTGGGCGCGGACATGCGGACGGTGTCCGTCCCGAGGTCGCGCAGCCGGTAGACTTCCCGGACAGCACAGGGATGGCGGGGGCGGGTTAACCCCTGCGGATGGATTGACGCCCGCGGGGCGAGAACTTCACGCAGGCGCCTCGGGCCCTTCCTCCAGGGTATCCAGAGCCAGCAGAGCGTGGGCGTAAGCAGCCCCCGCCCGCATCTCCGCCGCTACCCATATGGCCTCCATGATCTCCTCCGGCGTGGCCCCCGCCTGCCGGGCGAGCCGGGTGTGGCTTCGGATGCAGTAGGGGCACTGGGTGACGTGCGCCACAGCCACCGCGATGAGCTGCTTGGTCTTGCCGGAAAGCGCCCCGTCTGCGAACACCTGCTGGGAGAAGCGGCGGAAAGTCTCCAGGGTGTCCGGGGTCAGCTCGCGGCGCTTGCGGACGAGCTCGGGGGTGGGCTGCGGGTACAGCTCGTGCGACATGTGGGCACCTCCGGGTACAGGAGGCGGCGCCAGGCCGCGCTTTCTGCCGAAGGTATCGCCCCGCGGGAGCGAGCGCAAGCCCCTCCAGGAGCTTGTGGCGGGTCCTGCGAATCTTCCGCCATGTGGCTGTGGTGGTGGCCCGAGATCTGGTGAAGCGGTTCGGCGCGGTGACGGCCGTGGATGGCGTGTCGTTCACGGTGCGCCCGGGTGAGTGCTACGGCTTCCTCGGCCCCAACGGCGCGGGCAAGACCACCCTGATGCGCATGATCTGCTGCACCGCCCGGCCCACGGCTGGAGTCCTGCAGGTATTCGGCCTGGATGTGCGGCGCCAGGCCCGCGACATCAAACGCCGGCTGGGTGTGGTGCACCAGGGGGTGACCCTGGACGAGGCGCTCACGGTCCGGGAGAACCTCCTGGTGTACGCCCGCTACTTCGGGATCCAGGGACAACAGGCGCGGCGCAGGACAGAAGAGCTATTGGTTTTCGCGGAGCTGGAGGCGAGGGCGGAGGAGAGGGTCCCGAAGCTGTCCGGGGGAATGCAGCGGCGGCTGATGATCGCGCGAGCGCTTTTGGCGGATCCGGAGCTGCTGGTCCTGGACGAACCCACCACCGGCCTGGACCCCCAGGCCCGGCACGCCGTGTGGGACCGGCTGAGGCACCTGAGGCGTCGAGGCGTCACCCAGATCATTACCACGCACTACATGGAGGAGGCGGAGCAACTGTGTGACCGGGTGGCCGTGGTGGACCGCGGGCGGATCGTGGTTGAGGGGGCTCCGCGGGAACTGGTGCAGCGCTACGTGGGCAGGGAGGTGGTGGAGGTGCAGGCGGCCGATGGGGTCGCGCGGATCGTGGCGGAGCGGATCGGAGCGCTGGCGGAGGGCTGCGAGGTGGTGGGGGACCGCGTGCTCCTGCACACGCGGGACGGCGAGGAGCTGGTCCATCGGGTGCGGAGCCTCGGCCTTCCGCTGGAAAGTGTCAGCCTGCGGCGCGCCACCCTGGAGGACGTCTTCTTAAGACTCACCGGGAGGAGGCTTCGGGAGTGATGGATGTCTCCGTGGTCGGAGCCCTTCGGTTCTGGTACAGGAACCTGCTGGTGTTCCGCAAGGTGTTCGCCTTCACCGTGCCCGAGAACTTCCTGGAGCCGGTGCTGTACCTGTTGGCCCTGGGGTTCGGCCTCGGCGCCTACCTGCGGGAAGTCCAGGGGTTGCCCTACGTGGCCTTCGTAGCCACGGGCCTCGCGGCGTCCGCGGCCATGTTCGGCGCGACCTTCGAGTGCACGTACAACGCCTACGTGCAGTTCACCTATAACCGGTCGTACGACGCCGTAGTGACGACCCCCCTGTCGGCCGAGGACGTGGCCCTGGGGGAGGTGCTCTGGGGCGCCACCCGCAGCGTCCTGTTCGGCACCGCCTACTTGACGGTGGTGGCGCTGTTCGGAGCCGTGCGATCGCCCTGGGCCGTGGCGCTGCCCGGGGTCTTCTTTGTGGGCGGCGTGGTGTTTTCGGCGGTGGCATTGAGCTTCACCGCGGTGACGCCCTCCATCGATTTGTTCCCGTATTACTTTGCGCTGTGGATCACGCCCATGTTCATGTTCAGCGGGATCTTCTTCCCCTTGGAGGGCCTGCCGGGGTGGGTCCAGACCGTCGCGTGGTTTACACCGCTCGTGCACATGGTGCGGGCGACCCGCGCCCTTGCCCTGGGAGACCCCTCGGCCGCGTTGGGTGAGGCGCTGTGGCTGGTGGGGGCGGCCGCCCTCCTCTTGCCTGCGCCACTCCTGTTGCTGCGGCGGCGGCTGGTCCAGTGAGAGAGCTAGGGGCGGCCGGCGGCCGCCACTTCTTCCTCCAGGACCTGGAGGAACGCCTCCACCACCCGCGGGTCGAACTGGCTCCCCGCGCAGCGCTTTAGCTCCTCGACTGCCTCCTGGTGCGTGCGGGCGCGCCGGTAAGGCCTGTGGTCCGTGATGGCTCCGTAGCTGTCCACCACGGCGATGATGCGGGCGCCGAGGGGGATGTCCTCTCCCGCGAGGCCGTCGGGGTAGCCGGTTCCGTCCCACCGCTCCTGGTGGTGGCGGACGATGTGAGCCACCTCCCGCAGGGCTGCCACGGGCTTGAGGATCTCCTCGCCGATGGACGGATGGCGGCGGATCACCTCCCACTCGGCCTCCGTGAGAGGGCCCGGCTTGCGCAGGATGTGGTCCGGCACTCCGACCTTGCCGATGTCGTGCAACAGGGCCGCCCAGCGGACCTGGCGCACCTGCTCCTCCGGGCAGCCCAGGGCTCGGGCGGTGCGTTCCGCCCAGGCCGCGATCCGCTCGCTGTGATTGGCGGTGTCCGTGTCCCGGGCGTCCATGGCCCGTGCCAGGGCCAGCACCACATCCACGTACGCATGCTCAAGGGCGTAGACGAGCTGCGCCCGCCGGATCGCGTTAGCCGCCACCTGCGCCATGGAGTGCAACAGCT
>JBEQAH010000132.1:0-5927 GCA_041640435.1 bacterium
TACACTCATCCTGCACCGGTGCCCAAGAGCGGATTGGCGCGCGGACGTGCTCGCAGAAGAGGATTCGCCGGCCCGGCGCAACATACGCGGGTCGGGTCCTACAGTGACCACCTGCGCCTGCGGAGAGAACAGAGGCGGGTTCGGCCTGGGTCCGGCTTCCACTTCGAGTACAAGCCCCGACGCGCGGGGCACCAGACGTCTGCTCTGAGGGCCGATGGGGTCGCACCCGCGCACAACCGTCGCGTATGCCGCAGCGAGGAGCGGGTCGCCGCGGAGGCCGCATTTTTTGTTTGGGCGCCACAATCGTCCCGGCGGTCAGACCAGCTCGGTCCGGACCCAGCCGCGGGTTAAGGGGTCCCACTCGTCCAAAGGCCGCCCCATGTAGTCCCGGGCCTCCACCTTGTACCCGGCCTGCGCGAGGCGCTGCCGGGCTTCCTTCCAGTAGCGGTAATCCACCTGCCAGGCGCCTCGCCGCAAGGGGTTGGGATAGGCGCCGAGCCCCCCGAGCAGCTTTCGCAGGTTGGCTTCCTCTGAGGGATCTGCCTGGATCTCCACACCCTGGTTGACGGTTCCCAAGGCGACGACGTTGGGGTGGGAGGGCGCCAGGACCGGACTGCCACCCGGGTTGTGCGCAGCCACGGGGACCTGGATGGCGGGGGCGGCGGCTTGCTTGGCCGCCTCCGGCCGCGCACGTTCCGTCGGGGCTACTGCAGGTGCTTCCCCTGCCTGCGCGCGCTTGGCGGCCCACCGGGCCTTTGCTTCTTCGATGAGCCGCTTGCGCTCCGCCGCCTTCTGCGGATCCTCTGCCGCCTGCCGGCGCGGTTTCTCCTCGGCCACTGCACGTCCTCCCTCTGAGGGTTCCCGGAGGATTATAGGCCAGCGGCGCGCGCCGCGCGAACCGAGGAGTGCAGGGGGGAACGTGGTATACTGCTAGGCGGCGCTCGAGCGTGCGTTCGCGTTCGCGTGCGCCCAGGGAAGTAGCTGGCTCAGGTGGAAAGTTTCCACCGCACGACCGATCACACTGAACGGGAGGCGGGATGGTTCTCCTTCAGGCGCAGGGCGCACAGGGACAGGGCAGCCTCTTGCCCACCCTCATCGTGTGGGGACTCCTCCTCGTGATGTTCTACGTGCTCCTCATCCGGCCCCAGCAGCAGCAGCAGAAGCGGCGCCGGGAGATGCTGAGCAAACTCCGCAAGGGCGACCGGGTGGTGACGGTGGGCGGGCTGCACGCCACCATCCTCGACGTGCAGGACGACGTCCTGACCCTCGAGCTGGCGCCCAACGTCCGGGTGCGGGCAGACCGCGCTGCGGTGGCCTCCGTGCGCACCCGGCGGGCGGAGTCCGAGGAGAAGCCCGCGAAGGCGAAGTCCGGCTAGTCCCGGGTGGGGGTGTGGGCATGACGGTGGTGCTTCAGGCAGAGCAGGAGAACCCCTTCGAGAGCGTGTGCCGTTGGATCGATCGGGCCTCCTCCATCCTCGGCTACGACGAGTCGACCAGCAAGCCCCTCAAGCACCCGCGCCGGTGCATCATCGTGTCCCTGCCCGTGGAGATGGACGACGGGCGGGTGGAGGTGTTCACGGGCTACCGGGTGCAGTACGACACCGCCCGAGGGCCTTGCAAGGGCGGACTTCGCTACCACCCGCGGGTGAACCTGGACGAGATCAAGGCCCTGGCGGCGTGGATGTCCATTAAGTGTGCGGTGGTGGACGTGCCCTTCGGAGGTGGCAAAGGGGGAGTCGCGTGCGACCCCGCGCGGCTGTCGCACCGAGAACTGGAACGGATCACCCGCCGGTACACCGCGGAGATCTTCGACATCATTGGGCCGGACAAGGATATCCCCGCGCCGGACGTGGGGACGGACAGCCAGGTGATGGCCTGGGTGATGGACACCATCTCCATGAAGCGCGGCTACCTGGAACCCGGCACCGTGACGGGTAAGCCGGTGGCCCTGGGCGGCTCCCGGGGCCGGGAGGACGCCACGGGGCGGGGCATCCTCGTGGTGACCCGAGAGGCCTTCGCGCACCTGGGTCTCGAGCTGGAGGGTGCCCGGGTGGTGGTCCAGGGATTCGGCAACGTAGGCTGGAACACCGCGCGGCTGCTGCACGAGGCCGGAGCGCGGGTGGTGGCGGTGAGCGACGTGTACGGCGGGATTTACCACCCGGAGGGGCTGGTACCGCGCATGGTTCGGGAGCACGCGCAGCGCACGGGGAGCGTGGTGGGCTACCCCGGCGCGCGCGCTATCACCAACGCGGAGCTCCTCGAACTGGAGTGCGAGCTGCTGATCCCGGCCGCCATCGAGAACCAGATCACCGGCCACAACGCCCCCGCGGTCAAGGCCAAGGTGGTGGTGGAGGGCGCCAACGGCCCCACCACACCGGCGGCGGACGACATCCTGCGGCGCAGGGGTGTCTTTGTGGTCCCGGACATCCTCGCGAACGCCGGCGGGGTGGTGGTGAGTTACTTCGAGTGGGTGCAGGACCGCTACGGGTACTTCTGGCGGGAAGACCAGGTCCGGTCGCGCCTGGAGGCGAAGATGCGCCAGGCCTTCCGGGACGTCCTGGACCTGGCGACCCAGCTGGGGCTCGACCTGCGCACGGGCGCGTACTGCCTGGGCGTCCAGCGCATCGTGGAGGCCCGGAGGCTGCGGGGCCTGTATGCCTGAGGAGGCGGCTGCGGCACCGCCCGCTACTCGGGTGACCCTGGAGGCGGTGAAAGCCGATCCCGAGGTGTCCGCGTACGTGGAGAAGGCCAACGAGTCCCTCGGGGTTCTCGGCTACACCGAGCACGGGTTCCGCCACGCCGGCCTCACCAGCCGCATCGCCTACAACATCCTCCGCCGGCTAGGCTACCCCGAGCGGGAGTGTGAGCTGGCGGCCATCGCCGCCTACCTGCACGACATCGGCAACCTCGTCAGCCGCCTGAACCACGAGCACACAGGGGCCCTCCTGGCGGGCGCGATCCTCCAGCGGCTCGGGATGGACCCCTCGGAGCGGGCGGTGGTGATGAGCGCCATCGGAAACCACGAGGAGTCCCACGGACAGCCCGTGAGCGCAGTGGGCGCCGCGGTGATCCTCGCGGACAAGTCCGACGTGCACCGCAGCCGCGTCCGAAATCCGGACCCTGCCACCTTCGACATCCACGACCGGGTGAACTACGCCGTAGAGCACTCCTTCCTCCGCGTGGACGAGCGGGCGAAGGAGATTACCCTGGAGCTCACCATCAACACGGAGAAGGCTCCCGTGATGGAGTACTTCGAGATCTTCCTCTCGCGCATGGTGATGTGCCGCCGCGCGGCGGAGCACCTGGGCTGCGCCTTCAAGCTCCAGATCAACGGCGTGCGGATCCTCTAACCGCTCCGTTTGACGCTCTCCCTTTTCGGGGACTATCCTCGAACGCGGAGCGCCCATGGACATCGTTCTCGTCGGCACCAGCCACCGGACCGCCCCCCTGGAGGTGCGAGAGCGGGTGGCGCTCCTCGAAGGCCGCCTGGGCTCTGCCGCGGCGTTGCTGCGGCAGCGGGAGGGGGTGCACGAGGCCGTGCTGGTGTCCACCTGCAACCGCACCGAGGCCTACGTGGTGGCCGAGGACCCCTCCGCCGGCGCGGAGGCGGTGCTGGGGTTCTGGAGCGACTACCACGGTGTCCGCCGCAGCGAGATCGAGCCGTACGCGTACATCCTGAGGGAGCTCGGGGCGGCCCGACACCTCTTCCGCGTAGCCGCGGGCCTGGACTCCATGATGGTGGGCGAACCCCAGATCCTGGGGCAGGTGCGGGATGCCTTCGCCGCAGCCCGGGAGGCGCGCACGGTGGGCCCGCTGCTGGACGCCCTCTTTCGGCACGCCATCGCCGCCGGCCGCCGGGTACGGCGGGAGACGGGGATCGAGCGAGGGTCGCTGTCCGTGCCGGCCGCAGCCGTGGCGCTGGCGCGCGAGATCCTGGGGAGCCTGCAGGGCCGGCGGGTGCTTGTTCTGGGCGCCGGGGAGATGGCGGAGCTCACCGTGCGGCACTTGGTGGAAGCAGGCTGCTCGTCGGTGGTGGTGTGCAACCGCACCCTGGACCACGCCCGGCCGCTGGCAGATCGCCTCGGGGGAGTGGCGGTGCGGTTCGACGAACTCGGAGCCCACCTGCCTGGCTGCCACGTCCTGGTCACCTCGACCTCCGCACCCCACCCGGTAGTCGAGCCGGAGCTGGTGGCGCGCGCGGTGGCCGGGCGGGCGGAGCCGCTCGTGATCCTGGATATCGCCGTTCCGCGGGACGTGCACCCCGCGGTGGCGGAGCTTCCCCACGTGCGGCTGTTCAACGTGGACGACCTGGACCAGGTGAGCCAGACCGCGCGGCAGGCCCGGCGAGCGGAGATCGCCCAGGCCGAGGACATCGTGGCGGAGGAGGCGGAGCGGTTCGCCGCGTGGCTGAGGTCGCTCAAGGTCGTCCCTCTCATCACGGCTTTGCGTTCCCGTGCGGAGAGCGTGGTGGAGGAGGAGTGGCAGCGGGCCTTGCCCCGGTTGGCGGCCCTGTCCCCGGAGGAACGGGACGCGGTGCGAGCGGTGCTGCAGGCAGTGGTCAACCGCCTGTTGCACGGCCCCATCGTGCGCCTCAAGGAGATCGCTCGCCGGGAAGAAGCGGCCTATGTGGAGGCTGCCCGGACCCTGCTGGGCGTGGACGAGGAGCCCGCCCGGGCTGTAGACGGCAAGCGCAGCCGTTGACCCTTAAGGTCGGTAGCCGCAGAAGCCCCCTGAGCCGCAGGCAGACGGAGTCCGTCCTGCACGCGCTGCGGCAGCTCGACCCCTCGCTCCGATTTGAGCTGGTGGAGGTGAGCACCGCGGGAGACCGGATCAGCCGTCCCATCCCGGAGCTCGGCGGGGCGGGCTGGTTCACCCGCGAGCTGGAGGCGGCCCTGGTGAGCGGACGCGTGGACCTGGTGGTGCACAGCCTCAAGGACCTGCCCACAGACCCAAGGCCCGGTCTTACGGTGGCCGCAGTGCCCGAGCGAGAGGACCCGCGGGACGCGCTGGTGGGGCCATGGCCGTCCGTTTCGGAACTGCCCGCGGGCGCCCGGGTGGGGACCTCCAGCCCACGGCGGGCAGCCCAGCTGCGGGCGTTGCGCCGGGACCTGCAGGTCGTGCCGCTGCGCGGGAACGTGGATTCGCGGCTTCGGAAGGTGGAGTCGGGTGAGGTTGACGTGGCTGTCCTGGCGCTCGCGGGCCTGCTGCGGGGCGGGTGGCGGGACCGGGCCGCGCATCCATTAGACCCGGACCAGGTGCTTCCCGCGCCGGGCCAGGGTGCGCTGGCGGTGCAAGTGCGGGAGCGCGACCGGGGGCTCGCAGAACTCGTGGCCGCCCTGGACCACCCCGAGAGCCGCGCGGCTGTAGAGGCGGAGCGGTCGTTCCTGCGGGCTCTGGGAGGCGGGTGCACGTTGCCGGCCGCGGCCCTCGCCACCTGCACGGGCGGGATGGTCCACCTGCGGGTGCGCCTTCTATCCGAGGACGGCTCCCGGCAGGTAGACGAAACGCAGGAGGGCCCCCAGGACCTGGCCGGGGATGTGGGACGGCGAGCTGCGGAAGCGGTCCGGGAATTCCTCACGCTGGTGGGAGGAGAGCTCTGAGCTAGTGCGATCCGTAGCTTTGCTGGAGGGGCGCCGCGTGGTGGTGACGCGGCCCAGGGGTGAAGCCGCCGGCATGCGCCGGGCGCTTCAGGCGCTTGGCGCACGGGTGGACGCGGTCCCGGTGATCCGCATCGGCCCGCCCGCCGACCCCAGTCCCCTGGAAGAGGCGGTACGGCAGCTCGCGCGGTACGACTGGGTGGTGTTTACAAGCCGCAACGCCGTGCGGGCCGTTCGCGCGTGTGCCCGTCGGCTCGGCCTGTGGCGAGAGGCGCCCCCCGTGCGGGTCGCGTGCATCGGTCCCGCTACAGCTCGAGCTGCCCGGGCCGC
>JBEQAH010000133.1:0-5835 GCA_041640435.1 bacterium
CGGATCCCTCGCCACGGCGCTGGAGCCCGCCGAGCTTCTGACCGAGGTGCGGGTGCCGGTGCGGGCGCAGGGCGAAGGGTGGGCGGTGGAGGAGTTCAGTCTGCGCCACGGGGACTTCGCCCTGGTGGCCGCAGCTGCGCGCGTGCGGCTGGATCGAGAGGGGAAGGTCGATCGAGTCTCCCTCGCCCTGGCCGGGGTGGGCGCTGCGCCCGTGCGGGCCCGAGGCGCGGAGGAGGAGCTAACCGGTGCAACCCCAGAGGCCGGCCGGGTTGAGGCCGCTGTCCGTCGCGCGGCGGAGGAGATCCAGCCGGAGTCCGACGTGCACGCGAGCGCCAGCTACCGCCGCCACCTGACCTACGTGCTCGCCCGCAGGGCGCTGGAGCGTGCGTTGGAGCGGGCACGGGAGGGAGGGATGCCGTGAGGGAGCGCATGCGGCTCTGGGTGTCCTTCGAGCTGAACGGTACGCGCCAGCGTGTGCACGTGGAGGCGCATCGGACCCTGCTGTGGGTCCTCCGAGACGAGCTGGGCGTCTTGGACGTCAAGGAGGGGTGCGGTGAGGGCGTGTGTGGCACCTGCACGGTTCTCCTGGACGGCCGGCCCGTGAGCAGCTGCCTGGTGCTGGCGCCCCGGGTGGAGGGCGCCCAGGTGACCACGCTGGCGGGTCTTTCGCGGGGCGGCCAACCCGACCCGCTGCAGGAGGCCTTTGTGCGGCACGGCGCGGTGCAGTGCGGTTTCTGCACGCCCGGGATGGTGCTGACCGCGTACGCCTACCTCCAGGAGCACCCGGCTGCCACGCGGGACGAGCTGCGCCGGGCCCTCGCAGGCAACCTGTGCCGGTGCACCGGTTACGTAAAGATCCTGGACGCGGTGGAAGCATACGCGCGGGAGGTGTCTCGTGGCGGCTAGGGAGTTGGCCGAGCGCACCGGCTGGCGCGTCGTCGGAAGATCGGTTCCGCGGCATGACGCCTGGGACAAAGTGCTGGCCCGAACCGCGTACGCCGCGGACTGGGAGATGCCGGGGATGCTGGTAGGCAAGGTGTTGCGCTCGCCCTACCCCTCCGCCCGCATCCTCCGCGTGGACACCGCCCGGGCCCGGTCCTTACCGGGGGTGGTCACGGTCCTCACGGCCCGGGACGTGCCGCGGAACACCCTTTGGACGGACGTGCCCGGCCAGACCACGGAGGTGGGCCCCCTGCGCGCAAAGCTGCACGTGCTCGCAGAGGATCGCGTGCGCTACCAGGGCGAGCCCGTCGCCCTGGTGGCTGCGGAGTCGGAGGAGGCGGCGGAAGAGGCGCTCCGGGCCATCGAGGTGGACTACGAGCCGCTTCCTGGCGTGTTCGACCCCGTAGAGGCCCTCGCCCCGGACGCCCCGCTCGTCCACCCGGACAGTGGGAGCAACCTGCTGGCCCGGTGGAGCGTGCAGGCGGGCGACGTGGGCAGTGGGTTTGACCGTGCGGAGGTGGTGGTGGAGGGCACCTACCGGACCCAGTTCGTGGACCACGCCTACCTGGAGCCGGAGGCAGGGGTGGCTTGGATTGACGCCGACGGGGTGCTTACCATCCGGGTCGCGACTCAGGTGATCGAGCATTTCCGGGACGTGGCGGAGGTGTTGGGGCTACCGCACAACAAGGTCCGCATCATCGGCACCTACCTTGGCGGGGGCTTCGGGGGAAAGGAAGACGTGACCGTGGAGGTGTTCCTGGGACTCCTGGCCTGGTTCACGCGACGCCCGGTGAAGATGGTGTGGACCCGCCAGGAGTCTCTCCTGGCGCGGCCCAAACGCCACCCCTTCATCATGCGCTACCGCACGGGCGCGCTCCGGAGCGGGGAGCTGGTCGCTCAGGAGATCGAACTGGTGGCGGATGCGGGGGCCTACGCGCTCCTGAGCGCCCTCGTGCTCCTCTACGCCACCACCGTGGCTTGCGGCCCCTACCGCGTGCCCAACGTGTCCGTCGAAGCCCGCGCCGTCTACACCAACAACCCGCCCACGAGCGCCATGCGCGGCTTCGGCGCCATGCAGGTGGTCTTCGCCTACGAACAACAGATGGACCGGCTGGCCCGCGAGCTCGGCATGGATCCGGTGGAGCTACGGGCTCGCAACACTCTGCGCAAGGGGGACCGCATCCCGATCGGCCAGGTGCTGGAGACCCACGTGGCCATCCCTGAGGTGGCGCGCCGTGCCTGGCAAGCTCTGGGCCCGTCCCGTCCCCCTTCCGCACCGCATTTGCGGGTTGGGCGGGGACTCGCGTGCAACATGCAGCCCTACGGCCGGATCGTGTGGCTGCACGACTGGGCCAGCGCGTGGGTGGGGTTCGAGATGGACGGCAGCGTGGTGATCCGGATCGGGGTGCCGGATGTCGGCGCGGGCCAGGCGTCCTCGCTGTGCCAGATTGCCGCGGAGGTCCTGGGAGTCTCGGTGGACCGAGTGACCATTCACATCTCCGATAGCGCCCTCACGCCCCTGGCCGGGACCACCACCGCCACCCGCCAGCTGATGATGTCCGGAAACGCGGTGCTGCGGGCGGCTTCGGAACTGCGGGATCAGGTGCTCCGGGTCGCGGCGCAGCTCCTGGAAACGCCCGCCACAGATCTCCAGGTGGAGGACGGCCAGGTGCGGACGCCGGACGGCCGCACCGTGCCCATGTTGCGGGTGCTGCGCGAGTGTGCTCGGGCCGGGGTCCCCCGGAGCGCCTTCGCCACCTACCACGCGCCTGCGGGGGACCCCATCGACCTGGAGCGCGGTGGCGGCAGGGTGTTCCCGGACTTTACGTACGGCGCCCACGCCGCGGAGGTGGAGGTGGACACCGAAACCGGTGCGGTCCGGGTGCGGCGCTACGTGGCTTGCCACGACGTGGGCCAGGCGATCAACCCCCAGAGCGTGGAGGGACAGATCCAGGGGGGAGCGGTTATGGGCCTGGGTTACGCGCTGTTGGAGAAGGTGGCGCTGGACCGCGGCAACAACCTCACGACGAGCTTCGGCACCTACCTCATCCCCACGTCCATGGAGGCGCCGGACGTGGTCCCCGTGGTGCTGGAGTCCGGTGAGGGCATGGGGCCTTTTGGGGCCCGAGGGATCGGCGAGCCGCCGGTGGGACCACCTGCGGCGGCGATCGCGAACGCCTTGTACGATGCCGCGGGCGTGCGGGTCACGGAGCTCCCCATCTGGCCGGAGAGCGTGGCCCGGGCGCTTCACGGCCTGACGGAAAGTCCGAAGGGAAATCCAAAGACCGGAGGAGAGGGGGATCACCGTGCGTAGGTTGCGGGTTGTCTGGTTGGTTGTCGCACTCTTAGCCGTAGCCCTGGCCCGAGGAGCTTCGGGGGCACCTGTGCAGGTGGTCAAGCTGGCGTTTTTGGGACCCCTCACGGGTCCGAACGCGCCGCAGGGGCTTGGGGCTCGAAATGCGTTCGACCTCGCCATCCGCCAGGCGAACGCCTCCGGCAGGTTCCCGTACCGGATTGAAGGGGTTGTGCTGGACGACGCCTCCGACCCCGCCACGGGCCGGGCCGCAGCGCTGCGTGCGGTTTCAGATCCCGCGGTGGTGGCCGCTACCGGCCACTGGAACAGCCCCGTGGCCTTCGCCACCATCGAGGTGTTCCACGAGCACCGCACGCCCATCGTGATCTGGGGAGCCATCCACCCCGACATCACCCGGCGGGGCTACGCAGAGGTCACCCGGGTGGCCCCCACGGCGGAGCAGGAGACCGCGGTCGGCGCCCGGTGGACGGTGCGGGAGTTGCGACTCCGCCGGTGGGCGGTGGTTCACGACACGACGACTTACGGCAACTTCACCCGCGATGCCTTCGTGGGCACCGCCCGGGGCCTGGGAGCCGAGATCGTGAGCGCCGACGGGATCAACGTGGGCGACCGGGACTTCGGCGCGCTGCTCACCCGCCTGCGGGGTCTGAATCCCGACGCTGTGTTCTTCGGCGGCGTGGTCACCGAGGGGGCGCTGCTCCGGGCCCAGATGGTGCGCGCGCGCCTGGATGCGGCGTTCTTCAGCATCTCCGGGATCTTCGACGACCGGTTCATCGAGGTGGCGACCCCGCAGGCCGCGGAGGGTACGCTGTCCATCAAGCCCGGCGTCCCGCTGGAGAGGATCGCGGCGGGACGACGGTTCATCGAGGACTACCGCGCCGCAGGCTACCGGGAGCCGTATGGTGCCTACGGCCCGTACGCGTACGACGCCACCAACATCCTCCTGGAAGCCCTGCGACAGGTTGGCCCGGACCGGGCCAAGCTGGTGGATGCCATCCGGAACATCCGCTTCCGGGGCCTGCTGGGCGAGGTGACCTTTGACCGGGAGGGCCAGACGCGGCTCGTGGCCGTGACCCGCTACGTGGTGCAGGACGGCAAGTGGACCGTCTGGGAGGACTCCGAGTACGCGAAGGGGAAGCGCAGGCTCCGCTGAGGATCTGAACCAGCCGTGGTCTTGGAGCAGCTCCTGAACGCGCTGCTGCTGGCTGGCATGTACTCGCTGGTGGCGGTGGGGTTCACCCTGTTCTTCGGCGTGCTGGACCTGGTGAACTTCGCACACGGCGAGATGGCCATGCTGGCCGTATTCGCCGCGCTCGCGTTGTTCGCGATCACAGGCGGCGCGGCGTGGGGCAGCGTTCTCCTAGCGGTGGTGGGGGTGGCGGGAGCCGGGGTGCTTGTGGAGCGGGTGGCGCTACGCCGGCTGCGGGCGGCACCGCCACTGCTCATGCTGCTGGCCACGGTAGGTGTCTCCATCATCCTGCGGGAGGGCGTGCGCCTCCTGTACCCTGCCGGCTCCAACCCCCAGGTCTTCCCCCCGTTGTTCCCGGAGGGTGCGCTCTCCCTGGGCGCTGTCCAAATCCCCTACGACAGCCTCGCCATCCTGGCCATCGCGTGGCTCCTCATCGCGGCCTGCGACGGGTTCATCCGCCGGACCCGCACGGGGGCTGCGATCCGAGCTGTGGCGCAGGACCGGGAAGCGGCACTCTTCATGGGGGTGGATCTGGACCGGACGGTGTCGGTGACCTTCCTTCTGGGCTCCGCGCTGGGCGCGGTGGCGGGGTTGCTGAACGGCGCCTTCTACGGGATCGTGCGGTACGACATGGGGCTGGTGATGGCCGTCAAGGGGTTTTCCGCGGCGGTGGTGGGTGGCCTGGGAAGTTTCTACGGCGCTCTCGTTGGGAGCCTCGTCCTGGCGGCCGTGGAGACCGCCTCCACCGCGTACCTACCCAGCGGGTCGCAGCTGCGCGACATCTTGTCTTTCCTCGTGGTGATCGGATTCCTCGTGCTGCGGCCCACGGGGCTGGTGGGCGAGCGGTCGGTGGAGAAGGTGTGAGAATGCCGGCGCCGGTGCGTGTGCTCGTCGTCCAGTGGGCAGCGGCCGCGTGGGCTGTGGCGTTTCTGCTGCTGGAGTCGTGGGCGGTGCTGGCGCTGCTGGTGGCGGCAGGCGTGGTGGCCGGGGTGTGGGCAGCCCGTTGGACCGCGGGACGGGACGGCCGCCCCTTTGGAGCGGTGGGGGAGTACGCGGGCTGGGCCGCCGGCGGACTCTTGATCCTCGTGGCCTTGCTCCCCTTTGCGCTCCGCGCAAGCCCGTACTGGCTTTTCGTACTGGTCTTGGCCGGGATCCACGCGCTCATGGCGGTGGGTCTCAACGTGCAGGTGGGAAGCACCGAGATGGTGAACCTGGGCTTTGCGGGGTTCGCCGCCATCGGCGCGTACACCTCCGCGGTCCTCAGCCGTGATGCCGGGCTGGATCCGTGGCTGGGCCTGCTGGCGGGCGCTCTGGCCGCCTGTGCGGGGGGTCTGCTGGTGGGGCTGCCCGCGGCCCGCACCCGTGGCTACTACTACTCGTTGGTGACCAT
>JBEQAH010000134.1:0-5812 GCA_041640435.1 bacterium
GGAGCGCGGCGTAGGCGGAGAGAAGCACCGTGGTCCGCAGGACCTGCCAGCCCTGGGGGTAAAGGTCCTGCAGGTGGCGCAGGGTGAAAGTGTAGTCGAACCCCCACAGCCGGGTGACGGCGCCGACCAACACAGAGCCGTACAGCAACGCCACCAGGGCCATCCAAAGGACGAACAAACCAGACCCCGCCCAGTCCAGCCAGCCGGGCAGGGACCGGGGCCGGCTGGCTGAAGGCCGTCCCGTCACCGTCACGTAGGACGCAGCACCGACCCAGCGCCGCTGCAGGACGAACACGGCCAGGGTGAGAGCCAGCAGCACCACCCCGTAGCAGGCTGCCTCGTGCGGGTTGTAGCGGCCCACGATGGCGAAGAACACCTCAGTAGCCAAAAACGGCTTGCCGCCACCCACCACGATGGGGTTGGCGAAGTCCGCCAGGCTCTCGATGGCCACCAGGAGGAAGGCGTTGGCAAGGCCCGGTCGCGCCAGCGGCCACGTGACCGTCCGCAGCAGGTGTCCGGGCCCTGCCCCGAGGGTCTGTGCGGCCTCCTCCAGGCTGGCGTCCATGGCGCGCACCACACCCACCAGCACCAGGTACGCGATGGGGGTGTACGCCAGCACCTGCGCCACCGCCACGCCGAGGGGTCCGAAGAAGACGTCCGTGGACAGGCCCAGAAGGCGGTGCGTGACGAAGCCCCGGCGGCCGAACAGGTACAGCATGGCGAGCCCCAGCACGAAGGGCGGGGTAATGATGGGCAGGACGGACAGGGGGCCAAACAGCCGGCGGGTGGGCAGGCGCGACCGCTCCGAGAGGAGCGCGAACAGGAAGCCCAGAGCGGTCGACACCGCCCCCACCACCACGGCCAGGAGCACGCTGTTCCGGAAGGCTCCAAACCCCCAATAGAGAGCTGCCAGCCCACCAGCACCCAGGCCGGCCGGCAGCGCGGTGCGCAACGGGCTGCGGCCTCTCGCGAACACCAAGGCCGCGGCGGCAACAGCCAGCCCCAGCCCGAGCGCCCAGGTAGCCTCGTTCGGCGCAGTGCCTGGCTGGTCCAGCGCGAGGAAGGCAGGTGACGTCAGCGTTCGCCACAGCACCGTGGTCTGGAAGGCGCCGTCCACCCACACGCTGGCGACCACCACCGCGCCCAGGGGCAGCAGGATGAACACCACCACGAACGCCGCAGCCCACAGCAACGCCACAGCCAGGACCGGGTCGACGAACAACAAGCCCGAGATGGACAACCCGACGCCGGTTAGGGTGAGGAAACCGAGGAGAGCAACCGCCGCCCCGGGTCCCATGGGAGCCCCGCGGACCGCCAACAGCGCCCCGGCCGCCACGAAGCCGACCCCACCCAGCGCCACCGCTACCAAGCCACGTGCTCGGTCGGGGGCAGGCCAAGCAGCCACCATCGCAAGGGCCGCGCAGGCCAGCACCACCGCAGCAAGCGGCTCCCGGCCTGCCAGCACAAACCCTGCAGAGTCCGGAACCCAAGACCAGAGGTCCCGACCCGCCCGCGCCCACGGCAGCACCCCTGCGCACAGGAAGGTCAGAAGCCCCCAGCCCGCCAGGGTCAGCTGCGGGGCCGGCCGCGCCGCCGGAGAGGCGAGCGCACCGCTCATGCGTCCGTCACTTTGGCAGCGGGAACACCTCGTCCGTCCACCGCTTGACCAGCCGGTCGCGGACCGCGGCGCTGCCGTACTTCACGAAGTCGTACTTGATGACCCGGAACGCCTCGAACCGCGGCGCCACGGGGGGAATCGGCGTCTTGCTGTTGGACGGGATCTGGTAGGACTGTCCCTTCTCCGGCCCGAGTCGTTGCGCCTCGGGCGTCAGGGCCCACTCGATGAACGCCACCGCCGCAGCCCGGTTCGGCGCGCCCGTGACCAGGCTCAGCCCCCCGATCTCGTAGCCGGTCCCGTCCCGGGGCGCGCCGTAGCTGATGGGGAAGCCTTTCAGCACCTGGTCCACCGCGTCGTGGATGAAGGTGATGCCCACCGCGACCTCACCGCGGCCGGTGAGCTGGCCGGGGGCGGCGCCGCTGCGTGTGTACTCCGCCACATTCCGATGAATCTGCTTGAGTAGGTCGAAGGCCTGGCTTTCGCCGTACAGTTGCACGAGGGTGGCCAGCATGGTGTAGCCGGTCCCCGAGGTGTTCGGGTTGGGGTAGGCCACCAGCCCCCGGTACCGCGGATCTGCCAGATCCCGCCAAGTCCTTGGAACCGGCGCCCCGCGCTCTCGCAGCACCCGTTCGTTCAGAGCCCAGCCGAGGATGCCCGCGTACAGCGGGATGTACTTCCCTGCCACCGCGTCCCGCAGCTCCGGCCTCAGGTCCTGCCAGCTCCTCGGCCGGTAGAACTCCGTGAGCCCCTCCTCGTTCGCCACCATGTGGGGGTCGCCGGTGCCCCCAAACCACACGTCGAAGGTCGGATTCCGGCGCTCCGCCCTCAGCCGCGCCAGGCCCTCCCCGGAGCTCAGCCGCACGTAGTCCAGGGCGATCCCCGTCGCTTTGGGGAACTCTGCCTTGATGGCATCACACCACGCGGGGTTCGGGCTGCACAGCACCACCACCCGCTGCGCAGGTGCTGCCCCCGAGCCGACCGGGAGCAATAGTAACAGCGCCATGGCGACTACGAACGCCGTCCGCATCACGTCCCCCCTCCTCCCGTCTTGGTGTCCTCCGGTTCTTCCTCCACTACCCTAAGACGCTCCGCCGGCACCTCCAAGGTGACCTCGGCCTCCGGAGCCACCGCCTCGTCTGCACGCACGTCCACGACCCATGAAAAGCCCTCCGCGTCCACAGTGAGCCGCCGCACCGGACCCAGGAAGGTGGCGGACCGCACGCGGCCCCGCAACACGTTCGGCTTCGTGTCCGGCGGATCCTGACAGACCCGGACCTCCTCCGGCCGCACCGCCAGGACCACCCGTCCGCCGGGAGTGGCCCGCAGCCCGTCCACGCGCAGCTCCACCCTCCCCGCACGCACCCGGCCCGGGCTCACCACCTCCCCGGGGACGAAGTTGGCAAGGCCGACGAACTCCGCCACGAACCTGCTGGTCGGGTTCCGGTACACCTCTTCGGGCGTACCCACCTGAAGGATGCGCCCGTGGTTCAGCACCGCCACCCGATCCGAGAGCGCCAGGGCCTCCTCCTGGTCATGGGTGACGTACACGGTGGTCTGCCCGAGCCGCCGCTGCAACTCCCGCAGCTCCTCCCGCACCCGAAGCCGCAGCTTCGCATCCAGGTTGCTCAGCGGCTCGTCCAGCAGCAGCACCTCGGGCTCCACCACCAGCGCACGGGCCAGCGCCACCCGCTGCTGCTGTCCCCCGGAGAGCTGGTGCGGGTACTTCCCCTCCTGGCCGGTAAGCCCTACGAGTTCCAGCACACGGGCCACGCGCTCCCGGATCTGCGCGGGAGGCACTCTGCGCATGCGTAGGCCATAGGCCACGTTCTCCGCCACCGTCATGTGGGGGAACAGGGCGTACTCCTGGAACACCATGGCGGTCCCGCGGGCGTGGGGCGGCAGTTGAGTGATCCGGCGATCCCGCAGGAACACGTCTCCGGCGTCTGGGGTGTGGAACCCCGCCACCACCCGCAACAGGGTCGTCTTGCCACACCCAGAGGGGCCCAGGAGGGTGAAGAAGCATCCCTCCTCGATCTCCAGGGACACCCCGTCCACGGCCACGCTGGGGCCGAACCGCTTGACCACGTTCGCCAACCGCAGGTGCACCGCCATGTTCAGCCGACCGGCGTCGGCCGCAGTGCTCGGGCCGCCCCGAGCCTGGCGAGGCCTAAAACGGCAAAGGTCACCAGGAGCAGCAGCACCGTGAGAGCCGCCGCTCCGCCCCAGATGCCGTTACCGATCATGTTCAGGATCGCAAAGGTGGCCACCACGTTCCCGGGCGAGACTAGGAACACCGCGATGCTCACGTTGGTCACCGCACGCACGAAGGATACCGTGAACCCCTCCACGAAGGCCCGCCGCAACAAGGGCAGGTAGACATCCCGCAGCACCCGCAGCCCCCGGGCGCCGAGGTTGCTTGCGGCCTCCTCGATGGATCGGTCGATCTGTTGGAGCTGTGCGGCCGCGGCCTGGTATCCCAAGGGTAAATGCCAGAAGCCCAGGGCCAGCACCAGCACCCACGGCGTGCCGACCAGCTCGAGCGGAGGCTGGTTGAACGCGAGCACGAAGCCCACGCCCACGAACACGCCGGGAAGCGCGCCCGGGAGGACCGCCAGGAAGTCCAGCGCCCGGCGCAGGGGCAGCGCGCGGGAGGTCAAGAAGGCGAGCAGTACCCCCGCGAGGGCGGTGACCCCGCCCGCGCCCGCTGCCACCCGCAGGCTAGCCCACAAGCTTCCCACCCGGTCCCGTGCGAGGGTGAAGTGCTCGAGGGTGAGCGACCAGTCTCGGCCCCAGACGGCGGTGAAGGCTCCGGCCACCACACCGAGGTACACCAGCAACACGAGCACGCTCACGGCCGTGCACACGGTGAAGACCGCCCACCGCAGGGGCGGGTAGGTGGGCAGCGGTTCCAGCCGCGTCCCGCGGCCGGACACCGTGGTGTACCGGCGCCGGCTCACCCAGTAGCGCTCCGCCAGGAACAAGGCGGTGGTGGGGATCATGAGCAGGGCCACCACCAGGGAAGCCCCTTGCAGGTCGGCCATCCCCTCCATGCGGAACCACGCTTCGGTGGCGAGCAGCGGCATCCCGCCCGCGATGACCACTGCGTTCCCGAAGTCCGCGAGCACCGAGATGGCCACCACGAGCGCCGCCCCCGCGATCCCCGGCCTTGCCAGGGCCAGGGTGACGGTGCGCAGCACACTCCTCTCGTCCGCGCCCAGGTTGCGGGCGGCGTACTCCAGGCTCGGGTTCAGGCCTTCCAGCACGCCCACGATCACCAGCATGGCCAGGGGGAAGAAGGCCACGGTCTGCACGAGCCACAGGCCGGGCAGCCCGAAAAGGTTGACGTCCAGGCCCAGCAGGTGCCGGGTGATCAAGCCCTGTCTTCCGAAGAGGAGGATGTACGAGAAGGCCACCATGAAGGGCGGCGCGAACAGCGGCAAGAGCGCCACCGCGCGGAAGAACCGCCGCCCGGGGACATCCGGGCGGGTGGTGGCGAAGGCGAACGCCAAGCCCACCGCCACCGCGGTGGTGGTGGAGAGGGCGGTGGTCAGCAGGCTGTTCCGGGCTGCCTGGACCCATCGCACGCTCTGCGGGATCGCCAGGTAATCGGCGAGGCTCGGGTAGGCCAGCACCCGCAGGGTTGGGTACAGGACGAACAGCACGAGGGTGCCGGCCCCGACCGCGAACGCCAGCACGATCCCCGGATCCAGCAGCTGCTGGCGCGCCCGCCCCGACAGGACCACCGCCGCGTCCTCTAGCGCCCGATCTCCCGGGTCCAGCGCTCCCGTACCCGGGCCTGGTTCGCGATGGCCCACTCGCGGTCGTACCGCACGAACCGCACCGACTCGAAGGGTGGGGCACCCGCGGGCGGCTGCACGTCGGCCCGCACGGGGTATCGGAAACCGTACCGCGCGTTGATGTCCTGCGGGGTACGGGTCATGAGGAAGTCCACGTACGCCCGCGCTCCTTGCGGGTTCGGGCCACCGCGGAGGATGGATACGGCGCCGATCTCAAAAGCCGTATCGGGCGGCACGATGACCTCTAGCGGCTGGAACCGCATCTGTCGCGCCGCGATCGCTTCGTGGGCCCACATCATGGCCACGACGGCCTCACCCCGCTCCAGCAGCGTGATGGTTCCCGGCGCGGTCGGCGTGAACTGAGCTGCGTTGCGGTTGAGCTCCCGCAGGTACGCCC
>JBEQAH010000135.1:0-5799 GCA_041640435.1 bacterium
GATCGTGGCAGAGACTCACCACGGGTTCCCAGAGTGGGGCTGGTACGGGACCAAGTTCGGGGTGATGCTCGCCCTGGGTCAGCAGGTCCCCCGGGTGTTCGACATCCGTCCGCGGACCGTCTACCGGGGCAACCACCAGCTGTTCTACCCCAATCCGAAGCTCGAACCCATCGACTGGGAGGCCATCAAGAGGGCGGCCCGGGTGCGCTAGAGGCGACGGAGGGCTCCGTGGACGTGCGGGTGGTCCTGGTGACGGGGGCGGGCAAGGGGATCGGCCAGGCGACGGCCCTCGCATTTGCAGCCCGAGGCAATCGGGTCTCGGTGGTGAGCCGTTCGGAAGAGGCAGCTCAAGAGACGCTCCGCAGAGTACGGGCCGCGGGTGCGGAGGGTATTGCGGTGGCGGCGGACGTGAGCACTCCGGAGGGCGCGGAACGGGCGGTGCACGCCACGGTGGACACCTTCGGACGGCTCGACGTCCTCGTGAACAACGCTGGGGTATACCGGCAGGGCGGTCTTTTGGAGACAGACCTCGGGCTGTGGGAGGAAGTGCTTCGCGTAAACCTCACCGGTCCCTTCTTGTGTGCGAAGTTAGCCGCGCCGGTCATGGAGCGGCAGGGGGGAGGAGTGATCGTGAACGTAGCCTCTGAGGCAGGGCTGGTGGCCATCCCCCGGCAGCTGGCGTACAACGTCTCCAAGGCGGGGCTCGTGATGCTCACCAAGAGCCTCGCGGTGGATCTGGCCCCAAGCGGGATCCGCGTGAACTGCGTGTGCCCAGGGACCACGGATACCCCGTTGGTGCAGGAGGCGTTGCGGCGGGCGGCTGACCCGGCGGCCGCCCGCCGACGCCTCGAGACCAGCCGTCCCCTGGGCCGACTGGGACGGGCGGAGGAGATCGCGGAGGCGATCGTGTTTCTGGCCTCGGAGTCGTGCGGTTATGCCACCGGAGCTGTCCTCGCTGTCGATGGCGGCTACACCGCCCAGTAACGCCAACGCCGGACCCGCCCTCCGCCTGGTGGGCGTGCACAAGACATTCCCTGGCGTGCGGGCGCTGAGGGGAGTGGGCCTTGAGGTCTACCCAGGGGAGATCCACATCCTCCTGGGGGAGAACGGCGCGGGCAAGAGCACCCTCCTGCGCATCGCCGGTGGCGCGATCCCCAAGGACGCCGGGGAGATTTACGTCTTCGGCCGCCGCGTGGAGCTGCGCGGAGTCTGGCACGCGCGGCAGCTCGGCATCGGCATGGTGCATCAGGAGTTGAGCCTGATCCCAGATCTGTCCGTATCGGAGAACGTCGTGCTCGGCCAGTGGCCCCGTGGACACCTCCATTTTGTGGACTGGAGGGCGGTGCGGCGTGCCGCGCGGGCGGCGTTGGAGTCCCTGGGGGTCCAGCTGGACCTGGACTGTCCCGTGCGGACCCTACCGTTGGCCGAGCAGCAGCTGGTGGAGATCGCCCGCGTCCTCAGCCTGAACGCGCGCATCTTGCTGCTGGATGAGCCCACCTCAGCCCTGGGAGAGGCTGAGCGACAGAGGCTCTTCCGGGTCCTACGGGATCTCCGGAACCGCGGCTTCGCGGTGCTGTACACCAGCCACCGGCTTGTGGAGGTGTCACAGATTGGGGACCGGGTGAGCGTCCTGCGCGACGGTCAAGGGGCAGGGACGTTCCCCGTTGGTCAGGTGGACGAGGACGAGCTCGTCCGACGCATGGTGGGGCGCGCCCTAGCCGACCGGTTCCCCAAGGCACAGGCCGCGTTGGGGCAGCCGCGGTTGGAGGTCCAGGGCCTGTGGGCGGGCTGCCTAGCGGACGTCAGCTTTACCGTTCACGCCGGTGAGGTCCTCGGAGTCTTCGGGCTGCGGGGTAGCGGCCGGACAACCCTGGCCAGGGTCCTGTTCGGCCTCGAACCGGTCCTTCGGGGAACCGTGAGGGTCGACGGACGGCCTGTTGTGCTCCGCTGCCCCGGCGACGCGGTCCGGGCGGGCCTGGGATACGTGACCGAGGATCGCCGGCAGAGCCTCGTACCCGTCCTGCCCGTGGCGCCCAACGTAACCCTGCCGAGTTTGCGGCGCTTCACCCGGTTGGGGCTGCTGGACGGCAAGGCGGAGCGGTCCTGCGCGGAACGGCTGGTGGGCGAGCTGGGGATCCATCCCCCGGACCTGCTTCGGCCTGTCTCCCTCTTCAGCGGCGGCAACCAGCAGAAGGTGGTTCTGGCTCGGTGGCTGGCCAGCGGGGTCCGCGTTCTCGTCTTGGATGAGCCGACCCGCGGGATCGACGTGGGCGCCAAGCGCGAGGTCTTCGCGCTCATCGGCGACCTCGTCCGTCAGGGGGTGGGGGTTCTGTTGCTCTCGTCCGAGATCCCGGAACTGCTGTCCGTCGCTGACCGCATCCTCGTGCTGCGGACGGGCCGCGTCACCGCGGAGTTTCCACGGGGTCGCGCGACCCAGGAGGACGTCCTCCGGGCGGCTACCGAGCTTACGGAGGTGGGGGTGTGAGGAGCGGCGTCTCAGTGCCAGAAGCCGCGGGGGCGGAGCTGGCTTCCCGGGGGTTCGGGCGGAGCCTAGCGGAGCCGCTACTGATCCGCGGCGGGCCGGTCTTGGTGTTCCTGCTGTTGGTGCTCTACCTGTCACTTGCGGCCCCGTACTTCTTCACGTGGGGCAACGTGCGGAACGTGCTCCAACAGACTGCGGCCATGGCCATCCTCGCGGTGGGGCAGACCGTGGTGGTGATCGGGGCTGGCATCGATCTCTCCGTGGCGGCCACGCTCGCCCTTTCCGGCTGCTTGGCTGCGGTGGCCGTCACCTATTGGGGGCAAAGCGTGTGGGTGGGCGTGCTCCTGGCCCTGGCGGCGGGGACGTTCGTAGGCTTCGTCAACGGGGTGGTGATCACGAAGGGCCGGGTTCCGGATTTCATCGTCACCCTGGGGACCATGTCCGTGGCCCGAGGGGCGGCGCTGATCCTGACCGATGGACTGCCTGTGCCCTCCCACCTGACGGCCACGCAGCTGCGGGCCTACCTCCCGCAGGAGATCATCTGGCTCGGAAGCGGGAGCGTGGCGGGGATCCCCGTGGCGGCGCTGGTGGCGGTGCTGGCGGCCGGTGCAGGCTACGTGGTCCTGCAGCACACGCCCCTGGGGCGCTGCACCTATGCCCTCGGGGGCAACCGGGAGGCCGCGCGCGTGTCCGGGATCGACGTGGACCGGGTAAAGGTGGCGGGCTACATGCTGTCAGGCTTTCTGGCCGCGGTGGCGGGTCTCGTCCTCACCGGCCGCCTGAACTCTGCGAACGCGCTCATGGGAGAGGGCATGGAGCTCCAGTCCATCGCGGCGGTGGTATTGGGCGGGACCAACCTGTTCGGCGGCGTCGGCGGCGTGGGAGGCACGGTGATCGGGGCGATGATCATGGGAGTTCTGGGCAACGGCCTGAACCTCCTGAACGTGTCTGCCTTCTGGCAGCGGGTGATCATGGGGGCCATGATCGTGGCCGTGGTCGTGTTGGACCAGTGGCGCCGGCGGCGCTTCGTGGCCTGGGGCGGAGGACGGGGCAGGTGAAGTACGCGGTCAGCAACTGGATCTACGGCGGCGAGCCGCTGGCGGTGACCTTCGAGCGGCTCCACCGCCTCGGATACCACGGGGTTGAGATCCAAGCCGAACCGGAACGCCAGGACCCCCGAGAAGTCCGCGCCCTGGCGGACCGATACCAGCTGGATGTGTGCTCTGTGGCCGGGGCGTTCCCCTGGCCCACCGAGGAACGCGACCTGGCCCATCCGGACCCGGACGTCCGGAGCCGCGCCGTGCGCTTCGTGCAAAGCTTG
Organism: bacterium; assembly: GCA_041640435.1. GTDB lineage: Bacteria > Sysuimicrobiota > Sysuimicrobiia > Sysuimicrobiales > Sysuimicrobiaceae > Tepidifontimicrobium. Next base: position 3,804 of record JBEQAH010000135.1, read on the forward strand.
GTGGAGTTCGCTGCCGTCGCGGGTGCGCCTCAGGTGCTCTTTGTCCCCGCTGGGGTTCCGCGGAGGGCTCCGGTAGGGTATGCGGGCGACCCGGAGACGTGGTGGCCGCTGGTGGAGCGGGAGTGGTCGCTGGCGGTCGCGTCCGTTCGGGAAGCGGCCGAGTTTGCCGCTGCGCTCGGGGTGCGGCTTACGGTGGAACCCATCAACCGCTACGAGTCCTTCCTGCTCAACACCGTGGAGCAAGCATTGCGCTTCGTCGAGGAGGTGGGTTCCCCCTGGGTCGGCGTCCACCTGGACACCTTCCACATGAACATGGAGGAGCCGGATCCCGCAGCGGCGGTTCGGCGCGCAGGAGCCCGCCTCACCAGCTTGCACGTGTCGGACAGCCACCGGGGGCCCCCTGGGGAGGGGCACGTGGATTTCCGTGGGATCTTACAAAGCCTTCAGGAGATCGGGTTCCAAGGGTACCTGATCTTGGAACCTCTGGCCGCGGTGGCCGACGTGGACGTGGCGGTGCGCGCATCCCGGTATGTGGCGTTGAGGGACTCCTACGCGGAGCGCGGGCTGGCTTGGCTGCGGGCGCTGGAATCCCGGTTGCACGGGCAGAGGGGGTAGCAGCAAGGCCCCCCCGGGGGACCTTCCATACCCCGCGGCGAGGAGGTGATCCATGGAACGAGTACGGGTCTGTCTGGTGGGTGCGGGCCGGGTCGGTCTGGTCCACGGTCGCAACCTCCGCGATCTGCCGGAGGCGAGTCTGGTGGCGGTGGTGGATGAGGACGGAGCAGCCCGGGAGCGGGCATCCGGGGAGCTCGGCGCTCCGGGCTTCAGGACCCTGGAGGAGGCCTTGGAGCGCATCTCCATGGACGCCGTGTGCGTGGCCGCACCCACCTTTGCGCACCGCGACGCCGTCGTAGTCGCCGCGGAGGCGGGCAAGCACGTATTCTGTGAAAAGCCCCTCGCCGTGACGCTGTCGCAGGCTCACGAGATGCTCCAAGCCACGCGCCGGGCAGGCGTCCTCCTGCAGGTGGGATTCATGCGTCGGTTTGACCCCGACTTCCGAGCAGCCCGGGAGTGCGTGGCGTCCGGCGAACTGGGTCGGCTGGTGTTCATGCGGTCCACGACCCGAGGTCCGGGTCTCCCGCCCCGGTGGGCCTGGGATCCGGCGAAGGGGATCGGGCTGCTGGCGGAGGTGTGCAGCCACGACTTCGACACCCTGCGGTGGCTTTCGGGGTCGGAGATCCGGTCCGTGTTCGCTCGGGTGGCGGTCCGAAAGGCCACAGAGGCGGCGGCGGAGCAGCCGGGGTTCTACGATGTCGCCCTGGTTACCGCGGAGCTGGAGGACGGAAGCTTGGGGAGCGTGGAAGGGGCGTGCCCGGTGGACTATGGGTATGATGCGCGGCTGGAGGTCCTGGGTACCGAGGGGATGCTCACCGTAGGATCCGTGGGTTCGGGAACGTACACCCGCGTCACCCGTGAGGGTCGCTTGGTGCAGCAGGCCTTCCGTAGCTGGCGAGACCGGTTTCAGCAAGCGTACCGCGCAGAGATGTCGCACTTTCTCCAGTGCGTGCGGGAGGAGCGCACGCCGGAGGCGACGGGGTTGGACGGCCTGCGGGCTCTGGAGGTGGCGTTGGCCGCGGTGGAGTCCGCGCGCGCAGGGCAGCCGCAGCGTGTACAGCGCGGAGGCGAAGACGCATGAAGGCAGCTGTATGCCTCCCCGGAGAAGGAATCCGGGTAGAAGAGGTGCCCCGCCCGACCCTGGAGCCAGGCGACGTGTTGGTCCGGGTGGGAGCGGCGTGCGTGTGCGCCACGGACCGGAAGATCGCCCGCGGGGAACATCCCCGCGTCCCGAGAGGGGTCGTGCGCGTGTTAGGCCACGAGGTGGCGGGAGAGGTGGCGGAAGTCCGGAAACCCGAAGGGGAGGTGCAGGTGGGCGACCCCGTGGGCCTGGTCCCCAATGTGGGCTGCGGACGCTGCGCGGCCTGCGCCCAGGGTCTCG
>JBEQAH010000136.1:0-5769 GCA_041640435.1 bacterium
CGCGCACCGCAGGCCTCGTGGCGCACGTGGCGGAGCAGCACGGGGACAACCGGCTGTACCGCCCTCGGGTGCTGTACCAGGGGCCCCGGGACCTGCGGCCGTGAGGGTCCGGTCACCACCACGAAGCCTCCAGTCCACCCGCACGAGCTCATCCAGGTCGGCCACCCCGCTCGCCTGGCGGAACACGAACACCACATCGTCCAGGCCGTCCCTAGACTCCAGGTCGAGCACGAGCGGCGGGTGGCCGTGCCGAGTCCCGCACGGCGGCCACGCTCAAGACCGCTCCCAGGCAACGGGCCTCCTGGTGCCGCAGCACGCCCCGAATGGTTCTCAGAGTGGAGCCGCGGCACTCCCAGTTGTACGCCAGCGATCGGAGCCACCCTCGGACCTGGCGGGGGTTCGGTACGGAAGGAGCGCAGCTGTGAGGCGCTGGAAAGTTCCCACGGAGGCGTCCTGCACATCTCTTGCGGGCTCTCCATTATCCGGATATGCTTTTACATAAGAATGAGTCTAGATTCCGGGAACCTGGCGGCGCTCCGACAGCGCCTGGCCCGCGCGGGCCACCGGTTGACCCCGCAGCGGTGGGCGGTGTGGAGTGTGCTCCAGCGGCTGCGCGACCACCCCTCGGCGGAAGGGTTGTACCGAGCGGTGCGGCGCCGGCACCCCATGGTGAGCCGCGCCACCGTGTACAACACCCTGGAAGTCCTGGTCCGCGTGGGATTGGTCGTCCCTCTGCCCAGCGCGGACGGGGTGACGCGCTTCGATCCGGGCGGCCCGCACGTGAACTTCGAGTGCCTGCGGTGCGGCCGGATTGACGACGCCCACGACACCGCGAGCCTCCTCGCGCTGGATCGGCTTGCGCGCCGGGTGGGCTTTGCGGCTTCCCCGGCGGTGGTGGTGCGGGGGCTCTGCCGGCGGTGCCACGCCGCCGGATCGGGCACGGCGCGGGGCGCCCGCCTGCGTGCCCGGAGTCAACATCAACAGAGGAGGGTGTGAGATGGGTGAGAAGGGGCGCGCCATCGTAGACCTGGACGTGGAGGGGCTCATCGGCGAACTCAGGCGTGCGTACCTGGACGAACTGCTGGCCTTCTACTCGTACTGGATCACCGCGCAGGTAGCGGAGGGGTGGCACGGGGAGGAGCTCGTGGAGCACTTCGAGGAGGAGGCGAAGGATGAGCTTCGCCACGCCGGCAAGCTGGCACAGCGCATCGTGGAGTTGGGAGGCGACCCGGTGGTGCACCCGAAGGAGTGGGAGGCGGGCGCCAACGGGCCCTGGACCCCGCCCCGCAAGGACTGGAGCGACGCGGACGGGATGGTGGAGGACCAGATCCGCGCGGAGCGCAACGCCATCGAGGCGTACAACCAGCTCGCGAAGCGCACCTTCGGCAAGGACCCCGTGACCTACCAGCTGGCCACGGAGTTGCTGGCGGACGAGGTCCGGCACGAGGAGTTCCTCGAAAACCTCCTGGGCCGCCGGAACCGCAGCCGCTGAGCCCCGCGGAAGGGAAGCTGGGGGGCGCGGGCGAAGTCCCCCTTGGGCCGGACGAGGCGCGGAGGAACAGCCTGCCCCGGGGCAGGTCCAGGAGCGGAGACGCACGAGATGGCCCGAAAGAGCCTCCCCCACCGGAGGCCACCCGTCCCCCGGCTGGTCGCCTGGGGTGTGGTAGTGGCTCTGGCCGGATACCCGGCTCTTGCCCAGCCCGCGCTGCCTCGGGTGGTGGTCAACGGCCGCGCGGTGACCACGGACCCACCGCCAAGCTTCCGGGGTGGTGTCCTGTTCGCGCCTCTTGAGGCCCTCGTTGAACCCTACGGAGCCCGGGCAGAGTGGGATTCTGCCACGCGCACCGCCCACGTCTACGGACCCCGGGGTAACCGCGTGATCCTGCGGGGCGGCGACCGCTACGCCACCGTGGACGGCGCGCTGCGGGCCATGCCCGCCCCGCCGCAGGTCCAGGGCGATAGGCTCCTTGTACCCGTAGAGTTCCTGTTCCGCTCCCTGGGCGCGTGGGTCAAGTGGGAGGAAGTTGAGGGGACCCTGCACGTGGCCTCGCAGGTCCTCCGGTTGGTGTTCGACCCCAGGCCGGGCGGCCTGCGCATGGAGGTAGACGCCACCGGCCCCGTGCAGGTTCGCACGGCGGTCCTCACCCAGCCGGACCGGCTGGTGGTGGACCTGGTGAACGCCGTCTCCCGGATCGAAGCGCGCGAGGTGATCCTCCGCCAGTTCGGAGTCCATCGGGTCCGGGTTGCACAGTTCCAGACGAAGCCTTATGTGACCAGAGTGGTCCTGGACCTGGAGGCGGCGGTGGACGTGCAGGTCTTGTCGCCTTCGCCGCCGCTTGTGCTGGTCCTGATTCCGCGGGCAACTGCACAGACCCCAGGGCCTCCTCCCTCCCCGCCGGCCCCCGGACCTGTACAGAGCGACCTCCCTGTGCAAAGCCCCGCACCCGCCGCTTCCCCTTCACTTGAGCCTCCAAGCCCCGAGCCAGGGACCACCACGTCCGCGCCTCGGATCCTGGAGGTGACCGTGGAGCGCCAGGTTGGACGCATCCGCATCGTGGTGGTGGGCGACCGGCCCCTGGACTACCAGGTGCGGGAGCTTCCAGAACCCGACCGCGTGGTGGTGGACATCCCCGGGATCTTCGTGCCCGTGAAGCAGGAGCTGAGCCCGGGCGGGCCGGTGGAGGTGGTGCGGGCTGCGCAGTTCCAGACCGACCCGGACGTGGCGCGCGTCGTGGTTCAGTGGCAGGTGCGGACGCGCTACGAAGTGGTGGCCGAGGAGGGCGGGAGACGGCTTGTGGTGGTAGTGGACGAGCTGCCGGTGGTGGCGCCGCGCGGGGGCCACCTGGTGGCCATCGACCCCGGACACGGAGGCAAGGATCCGGGCGCCATCGGGGCCACGGGCCTGGTGGAGAAGGACGTGGTGCTGGATATCGGGCTCCGCCTGCGGGAGGCGCTGCACCGCCAGTCTGTGCGCACGGTGATGACCCGGGAAACGGACGTGTTCGTGGACCTCGCGGACCGGGTGGCCATCGCGATGCGCGCGGGCGCCACGGTGTTCGTCAGCGTGCACGCCAACGCCACGACCCGCGGGGTCATCCGCGGCGTCGAAACCTACTACCTGCGGCCCAACAGCCTGCTGCTGGCGACGTGGATCCAGGAGGAGCTGGGCCGCAGCCTTGGCATCCCTGACCGGGGTGTGCGCACCGCGAACTTCAAGGTCCTGCGCGACAGCCCGGTGCCCGCGGTGCTCGTGGAAGTGGGGTACCTGACCAACGTGGAGGACGAAGCACTCCTTCGCACCCCGGCCTTCCGGCAGCGGGCCGCGGAGGCCATCGCGCGGGGCGTGGTGCGGTTCACCTCCCGCCTGCCAGCTCCGCAGCCCTGAGGGAGGGTGGGCGGTGCGGGTCACGGTGCTCGGCCGGTCTGGAGGGTATCCCCGCCCCGGCGAGGCTTGTTCCGGGTACCTGCTGGAGGCGGAGGGCTCAAGACTCGTGCTGGACCTGGGGCACGGCGTGCTCTCGCGCCTGCTTCTCCGCACGGAGGTGTACACGCTCAGGGCGGTGGTCCTCTCACACCTGCATCCAGACCATGTAGCAGACCTGCCCGCCCTGCGGGTGGCCCTGCGCTGGGGGCGCCGCCCGCCGGATGCGCGAGGCCGCCTGCCGGTCCTGGCACCCGAAGCTGCGCCCGCGTACCTGGCGTACGTGGCAGGCGAGGAGGCGCTGGAGGAGTTCGAGTTCTGGCCGCTCCAAGATGGCGCCCAGGTGGAGGTGGGGGGGCTGCGGCTCACGTTCGCGCGCACCGACCACCCCGTGGAGACCTACGCCGTGCGCGTGGAGGGGTCCGGCCGGATGCTCGCGTACACCGCGGACACAGCGTTTGCAGAACGCCTCGCCGAGCTTGCCCGGGGAGCCGACCTCCTGCTGGCCGAGGCGACCCTGTCGGAGGCGTACAGAGACAGGGCGGCGGCCGCAGGGCACATGACGGGCTCGCAGGCGGGGGAGCTGGCGCGGCGTGCCGGCGTGCGGCGGTTGCTGCTCACCCACTTCTTCCCCACCACGGACCCCGAGGAGTCTAGCCGGGCCGCGCAGAAGGCGTTCGCAGGCGTGGTGGAGTGCGCCCAGGAGGGGAGGACGTACGACGTCTAGGGAGGTCAAGCGACAGGACGGAAGGGCCGCCGACGAGCTCCGGCCCTGCCGGATCGTCCGCCGCTACCTCAAATACGCGGAGGGCTCGGCCCTCATCGAGCTGGGCGACACGCGCGTCGTGTGTGCGGCCAGCGTGGAGGAGCGGGTACCCCTGTGGCTGCGGGGTAGCGGTCAGGGCTGGATCACCGCGGAGTACGGGATGCTGCCCCGGTCCTCCCGAGAGCGCATCCCCCGAGACCCTGCGGGCAAACCCGGGGGCCGGGCGGCGGAGATCCAGCGGCTGATCGGGCGGTCGCTGCGCGCGGTGGTGGACCTCAAGAAGCTCGGGGAGCGCACCATCTGGGTCGACTGCGACGTGCTCCAGGCAGACGGCGGCACCCGCACCGCCGCGGTCACCGGCGCCTTCGTCGCCCTGGTGGATGCCCTGGGGCTCTTGCACCGCACCCAGGCCATCTCCTCCTGGCCCGTCCGGAGCTTCGTGGCTGCCACCAGCGTGGGCATCGTGGGCGGCGTGCCTATGCTGGACCTGGCGTACGATGAGGACTCCCGCGCCGAGGTGGACATGAACGTGGTGATGACCGAGTCTGGCGAGCTGGTGGAAATCCAGGGGACGGGGGAGGGCCGTCCCTTCAGCCGCCAGGAGCTTGCAGAGCTGCTGGCGCTGGGGGAGATGGGGGTGCGCCGGTTGGTGGAGGTGCAGAAGCAGGCGCTGCAGAGCCCGTGAGGCGCATCGTCCTGGCAACCCGCAACGAGGCCAAGCGCGCGGAGCTTCTGCGGATGCTCGCGGGCCTTCCCTTCGACGTCCGCACGTTGGACGACTACCCGGACGTCCCTCCGCTCCCTGAAGAGGGGGAGACGTACGAAGCCAACGCGCGCTTCAAGGCCGTCACCGTGGCCCGTTGGCTGGGCGAAATCGCCCTGGCGGACGACTCCGGTCTGGAGGTGGACTACCTGGAAGGCCGCCCAGGAGTGAGGTCTGCCCGCTTCCTCGGGGAACACGCGACGGACGAGGACCGCAACCGGGAGATCCTGCGCCTGCTGGAAGGGGTGCCGCCTGAGAACCGCACCGCGCGCTACCGGGCGGTGGTGGCGGTGGCGTTCCCCGACGGCCGCGTGCAGACGTTCGAGGGAACGTGTGAGGGGGCCATCGCGCTCGAGCCCCGGGGCCGCGGGGGATTCGGGTACGACCCGATCTTCTACGTGCCGGAGCTGGACCGCACTGTGGCTGAGCTGGCGCCCGCGGAAAAAGACTGGATCAGCCACCGGGGACAGGCCCTCCGCAAAGCCCGGGACTTTCTGCGGTCCCTGGTGGAGGAACCTTCCTGAGCACTGGTACACTTGCGGCAGGACGGTCGGGAGGGCGACGTGTCGAACGTGTTCTTCAACAACCCCTTCTGGACGTACTGGGCGCTCACATTCGCAGTCTTTCTCATCTTCGCCTTCTCCTTCGTGGTGGCGGCCATGGACATCCGGGAGGAGGTGGCGGAGGCCCTACGGAAGGCGCAGCGCCGGGCCAAACCCAAGCCGAGGTTTGACAACCCGCTGGCGGACCGCACCGTGGCCGCGACCCTGGACCCGGGTGCGAACCGGGCGCTGCCCCCGCAGCTGCAGTGGGTGTACG
>JBEQAH010000137.1:0-5769 GCA_041640435.1 bacterium
GTGGTCGGCGCAGTGGCAGGTAAGTGCCGGACCGCGGAGGCGGAGGCGGAGGCTCGTGCCCGGAGCGTGTGGATGGTCCTGGACGGTGTGGTCTTTGAGCCGTGATGGAGAGCGACGTCGGTGCGCCGGGTGTCCGCTCGCGAGTGGGGCCAGTCTCACTGACGGAGAAAAGGCCGCCGCAAGCCCCTGGCTTCAGCCACGCGGACGAAGTCTGTTTCGATTCGTTGAAGCTAGTGTGGCATACAGCTGCCAGACCTGATGCGCGGGCCTCGGAGAAGCCTGAGCCGGAGCTACCCGAAAACCGGGTCCGGCTGTTTGCGGGCCCGTAGCTCAAAGGGTTAGAGCAGCCTGCCAGCACCTCACCGATGGCCCGCCTGAGGCCTTCATGGGTGCGCTTGTAGCGGCCGGCGCCGATGCGCTCGCTGACCTCCAGCTCCATGAGCTGCTCACTGGGATCACCGCGCGAGGAGTGCTTCCAGTTCGGATCGGGTGGGCATGGACTGCGCCCCCAGGCGGGTCACCTTGAGGGCTGCTGAGGCGTTGGCGAATCGCACGGCCTCTGCGAGGGGCTTTCCTTCTGCGAGGGCGACGCCCAGGGCAGCTGCGAAGGCGTCGCCCGCCGCGGTGGTGTCTTGGGCGGTGACAGGGAAGGCGGGCACGTGCCCCTGCGCGTCCCCGGAGGCGTAGACCGCTCCGTGCTCTCCGAGCTTGACGACGGCCGCACGGGCACCCCGTTGGCACAGTAGCCGTGCCGCCTGCAGCGCCTCCTCCGCGGAGCTTACGGGGAGGCCGGTGAGGGCGCGCGCTTCGATCTCGTTGGGGTTTATGACGTGCAGGAGGGGGTAGAGGCTGTCGGGGATCGGCGCGGCCGGCGCGGGGTCCAGCACCACGCAAGCTCCGGCCTCGTGCGCGATCTGCGCGGCCCGCTGCACGGCCTCCATAGGGATCTCCAGCTGCAGGAGCACAACTGAGGACTCGCGGATGGCCGCCCCTGCCCGTTCCACGTCGTCGGGGCTCACCCGCGCGTTCGCACCGGGGGCCACCAGGATCAGGTTCTGGCCCTGGGGATCCACACCGATGAGGGCCACGCCGGTTGCGGCCTGTGGATCGGTGAACACAAACGTCACGTCCACGCCCGCCTGCTGGAGGGCCGCCCTCGCCCTGGCGCCGAAGTCGTCCTCGCCGACCCGTCCCACCATGAAGACGTGGGCACCCAGCCGGGCGGCGGCCACGGCCTGGTTCGCGCCCTTCCCGCCGGGGAAGGTGGCGAACACGCCCCCGGTGACCGTTTCGCCGACGGTCGGAAGGCGGGGGACCCTCACGACGAGGTCAAAGTTCAGGCTGCCGACCACGCAGACGCGCAGCACGTGCTGAAGATTCGGCACGTGCTGTGGCATCTCCTGGATCCGGCGCGTAACCGCCACAGAACGGCCGGGTGGAGGGAAGTCCACAGTCAAGTGGCTTGATCCGTTTGGGTGGCTGGGGCGGAGCTGCTGCACCTGCTGGGGAACAGGGGCAGCGGGATCGCGGAGTGAGCGGGATGGAGGTCCAGGGGCCATGAGGCTTTTGCGGGAAGGCTTCGCCTGGTCGGCGGGCCTCCCCGAGGCTACGATGGAACTGAGGATGGCTTACTACCTTGTGCGCGCACGGCTAAAGCCAGAGCTGGCCACCGAACTGCGGGCCCGCCTGGATCGGGGTGAGTTCCGGTCCATGCGTCCCTTCGGCCGGGCTCTCCTCCACGCCCTGGTGAACGCCCGTCAGGACCCGACCACCGGAGAGGCGGTGTGGGAAGAGGAGGACTACTGCTCCCCGCCTCTGGCCATGGAGCGGGCAGCCGTCCTGGACCGCTACTTTGAGGATCTGCGCGTTCAGCAGGTACAGGAGGGCGAAGGCTGGGAGCGGATCGCCGATTTCCCCTCCCTGTGGGGCGTGACGGTGGGTGGAGAATGAAGCGGTCTGGCATTCTGAACCCGCAGCTGGCGCAGGTCGTCGCCTCCATGGGACACACGGAGTTGCTGTGCATTGCCGATAGTGGTCTACCCATCCCCCCGGAGGTGCTGCGCATCGACCTCGCGCTCGCGGCCGGCGTGCCAGGCTTCCTCCAGACCCTGGATGCCGTCCTGAGCGAGCTTCAGGGGCGATGTGCTGCATCTTTGGCGTGATAAAGGCCGCGGCGCCGCGGCAGCTGTGTGGGACACCTTGAGCTTGCGATCCGTTGATGGGGACCGCGGTCAGGATGTCCGGCGACGGGCTTCCTTTTTGCATGATGGACGGCCGGGACCCCTCCGAGCCCCCGGGGGCCTTGACAGGCGCCGCCAGGGTCGGTAGGGTATGGAGCGACCAGCATGGTACTGTTCGACTCGCTTCGCAGGCCGCGTGAGTGCATCTGTCCTCGGCGGAGGACAGCGGGAGGCGCCCTGCTTCCCAGTTAGAACGCTCACGGGGCGCACCGCGGCACTCCTCCGCTTCCCCTGAAGGTACCGAAAGGCCATTTCCTGGTACTTCAGCTGAATTCGATTGGGAGGGAGTCGTATGCGGCTTGCTCTCGTTGGAAGAATTTTGGCCCTGGTCGTGGCGAGCCAACTGGCGGTTGCCACGGCAGCGGCGACGCAAGGGTATGCTCACCCGGAGGTCCTGGTGGATCCGCGGTGGGTCCACGGGAACCAGAGGAACCCCGCAGTCCGCCTTATAGATGTGAGCAGCGACCCCAAAGTGTACCAGGCGGGTCACCTGCCCGGCGCGGTTTACGTGGATCCCGTGAACGACCTGACCAACCCCCAGCATCGGGTTCGGGGGATGGCCCTGAACAAGGTGCAGTTTCAGGCCCTCATGCGTCGGTTGGGGATCCGCAACGACGACACGGTGGTCTTGTACGACGACGCCAGCAGCTTGTGGGCAGCGCGGGCCTTCTGGGTGTTCAAGCTGTACCGCCACGCCAGGGTGGTGATCCTCAACGGGGGATCGAAGCGTTGGGTGGCCGAGGGCTTCCCTCTGACGCGTGACGTTCCTCAGGTCAGGCCGTCCTCGTACGTGGCCCCGGATCCGGACCACACCATCGTGGCCACCTGGGACTATATTGTCCGCAGGCTGGGGGCGGAAGGGACCTTGCTGTGCGATGTGCGGAGCCCGAAGGAGTACGCCGGCCTGGACGTGCGCGCGGCCAGGGGAGGGCGGATCCCCGGCGCGGGCAACGTGGAGTGGCGCCTGGCGGTAAACCCGGACGGCACCTTCAAACCCCGCGGTGAGCTGGAAGCACTGTATCAAAGGGCTGGCTTCCGGCCGGAGAAGGAAGTGATCACCTACTGCCAGACGGGGGTGCGGGGAGCCCACACCTGGTTCGTCCTGAAATACCTGCTGGGTTACCCTCGGGTGCGGAACTACGACGGGTCCTGGGAAGAGTGGGGGAACCGAGCCGACCTGCCAACGGAGCGCTGAGGGTTAGGGGGCGGTCAAAGGGCATGGGCGCGACAGCTGCGGCGGGGATCGGCCTCCTGGTGCTGGCGGCAACGATTGGGGCCTGGCTCGTCCGGTTCGGCCCGCAGGCCGCGCTGTTCTGGGCATTCGGCCTCGCCTTCGGGTTTGTCCTGCAGCGCAGCCGCTTCTGTTTCGCCTCCGCCTTCCGGGATCTGTTCCTGTTCTCCTCCGGCCGGATGATGAAGGCCGTTCTGGGGGGAATGGCGGTGGCCACGGTGGGGTTTGCCCTGCTCATGTCTAAGATGGTTCCCAACCCGTTCTCTGGCGTCATCGCCCCGGAAGCCCACGTGGTGCCCATCGGAATCCACCTGATCCTCGGAGGGGTGCTGTTCGGATTCGGCATGGTGCAGGCCGGCGGGTGCGTCTCCGGGTCCCTCTACCGCATGGGAGAGGGGTATGTGGGTTCGTGGGTGGCGTTTGCGGGGATTCTCATCGGGCTGGGCGTTGCGGTGCACTCCTGGAACTGGTGGTGGCACACCAGCATCGGCCGCGGCCCCGTCCTCTGGCTGCCCTCTTTGGTGGGGTACGCGGGAGGCACGGGTATGAGCCTGGCGCTGCTCCTGGGAGCGTACCTGCTGGTCCTGTGGTGGGAATCCAGGGCTGGGTTCACGATGCCCGAGCGGCGGGAGGAAACAAAGGGGGAAGATTTCCGAGGTCGCTTACAGGCGCTGTGGGAGATGGTGTTCCGGCGTGGCTGGCCCGCCACGGTGGGCGGAGCGGCCCTGGGCACCCTGAACAGCTTCCTGTATCTGGCCCATATGCCCTGGGGCGTCACCGGCGAACTCTCCCGGTGGTCCGCCGGGTTATCTCGTCTTTTGGGATTTCCTCCGCAGCCGCTCGTGGGCGTGGAGCAACTGGGAGGGTGCACGTTGACCCTGGGGGGAGGTCGACTGGTCACCCACTCCCTGACTCTGGACGTGGGGATGGTGGCGGGAGCGCTGGTGGCCGCGCTCCTGGCCGGGGAGTTCCGGATCCGGATCCCCCCGAATCCTCGACGCTACCTCCAGGCACTGGGCGGAGGGATCCTCATGGGTTACGGCGCGGGGATCGCCACGGGGTGTACCGTGGGAGCGTTTTTCTCTGCGATCCCGTCCATGGGGTTGAACGGGTGGGTGTTCGGCCTGTCCCTGCTCGTGGGGGCTTATGCGGGAACACAAATGTTAAAACGGATCCCCTGAAGGAGGTGGAATCGTGAAGCTGGATGTTCGTGGGGAGGTCTGCCCCTACCCCATGAAGAAGGCGTGGGAGGCGATGCAGCAGTTGTCGGAAGGAGAGCTCCTGGAGGTCTTGACGGACCACGCCCCTTCCCTGGAGACCATCCCGCCCCTGGCAAAGCAGATGGGGTACAGCTGGAGGGTCGTGGAACGAGGGGGCGGGCAGTGGGCGATCTTGATTGCCCGCGCACCAGAGACCATCGAACAGGCCGTGCGTTCGTGAGCCCGGCACCCTCCGCCCGCGACCACCAGACAGGTCAGGCCGCGCTCCGTTGAGGGGTTGTCCCGGCGAGCGCGGTCAGACAGAGCGCTGGCAGCAAGTGTACGACGCGAGTCGGTCTGCGACCCCGGCCTGTTGCGCCAGCGGGGGGACAGGGCCTGGGCTACCCGTGGCGGCGGCGCGCGCAGCGGATCGTCGATCGTCACCGGTCGCTGACGAGCGTGCAGCAAAGACTGATGAGGACTGGTGGCCGGCTGATCAAGCACACCCTTTACCGTGGTGCTGGCCGAAGGTCACCTGGGGCGGCGGGGGCCACTAGATCCACCCGTCCCGCCGGCGCCACTGCGCGCCACCGCGCCCGGCCAAGTTCCCGTACCGACTCCTCCAGGTACGGGGACCGGTCGGTGCGCGGCTTGCCGGTGATAGAACATTCCGTCCCTCAGTTACGATGCTCGCGGTTTCAAGTGACGGGAAAAGTGTTTTTCACTAGGGGGACTCGCGCGAGACCGGGGATTGAGCAAGAAATCCAGTCAGGACTAGGGTTTCAGCCAATCCCCGCCTCAGCCAAGAGGACCCAATGGAGCGGTCCCGCGCAAACGTGGGCGCGGGTTTCGGCTGCTGGATGACCTACCGGGGCCCCGGCCTCCCGTCGTCGTGGACACGGTTACGCAGTGAGGGTCCCACCCGCCACGGTCCACCTCATCCGGGAGGACGGCCTGCCGTCCGGGTCCGGCTCCCCACAATGTCGGGCTCCTGGGAAATGAAGCAGCTGGCCCGCACCCCGGTTTGCCTGCACCGCAGGCGGTGGCTATTCTGGTCGCGGAAGCCTTCGACTGTGGGACCGTCGTCGCGGCGATGCAG
>JBEQAH010000138.1:0-5760 GCA_041640435.1 bacterium
CCGATCTCGAGGAGGACGTCTGCACGCGGCCGCAGTGGGTTCGCGCGTATCGGCACGCTTACGGGTACCATCCCTTCCACGCGTTCTCCATGGCCTACATGGGCGGGCTGGCGGATCGTTACGCCCGCGCGGTGTACCTGGTCGGCGCCCGCGCGCCCGAATACGCCCGCGGCGTGGGCTGCATTCCGGTCCGGACCTTCGAGGACGCCCTCCAGCACGCAGCCAGGTACGTGGGGAACCACCCGCGCCTTCTTGTCGTCCCGCGGCTGTCGCGGGTACAGGTACACGTCTACGCGGACGTCGGCGTGTCGAAGGAGCACAGCCCATGAGCGGCGAGCCGCAGAGGGGCGACCTCCGGGGCCGCGGCGCTTCACGCGCGATTCACCCTCCGGCGCCCGTGGGGGTGGTGGGCTGCGGGACCATGGGGCGGATCCTCGTTTCCGCGCTGTGGGCCTCCGGGTACTCCGTGATGGCCTACGACCGCGATCCCGAGGCCCAGGCGAGCGCGACGGCGTCCGGCGCGACTCCCGCGGCCGACCTGGGTAGCCTCGGCGTCGGTTGCCCAGTGGTGGTACTCTCCCTTCCCGGGCCAGCGGAGGTCCGCGCGGTCACCCGGGAGCTCCTGGACCTCCCGGAACGGCCATTGTTTATCGTCGACACCACCACGAGCGATCCTGCAACCACGCAGGGACTGGCGCGGCTCGCGCAGCAACGGGGGGTGGCGTTTCTGGACGCGCCCATCCTGGGACGGCCGGCCACCGCCGGACGGTGGGCGGTCCCCGTGGGCGGCGACCCGGGAGCGGTGGAGGGCGTACGCCCCGTCCTCGAGGCCTTCGCCCACCGGATCTTCCACGTGGGTCCCCCCGGAGCTGGGCACACCGTCAAGCTGCTGAACCAGATGATGTTCGCGGTGCTCAACGCGGCCACCGCAGAGGTCATGGCGGTGGCGCCGCAGCTGGGCATCCCGCCCGCCCTGTTCTACGAGGTCGTGGTCTCCAGCGGCGCCGCCACGGTGTCCGGCCTCTTCCGGGAGGTAGGAGACAAGATCGCCAGAGCGGACTTCTCGCCGGTGTTCTCGGTGGACCTCCTTTGCAAGGACACCGACCTGGCGCTCGGGATGGCCCAGCGGGCGGGAGCTGCGCCGGTGCTCACCTCCGCCACGCGCCTGCTGAACCACCTGGCTCGAGCCAGGGGTCTAGGTCCGCAGGACAGCTCGGCCCTCGTGCAGGTCTACCATGCCCTCGGCGCATCACCCGATGGCGGTGCGGACTGATCCACTGCGCCAGCTCGACCGCGCCGCTCGCTACCGGCGGCGCCGCGGCCTGGGGTTTGTGGTCGTTCGGGGAGATCAGGTCCTCTTCGAGTCTTGGGACTGCGGCCTGAGGAACTTGCTGGAGGCCGCCGCAAGCCTGCGTGCCGCACGTTTGCGGGGCGCAGTGCTGTCGGACCGCGTGGTGGGGGTGGCCGCCCTGCTCCTGGCGCACTGGGCGGGGATCTGCGCAGTCCACGCGGAGGTCGCAAGCGAGGCCGCGCTCCGGGAGGCCAGCACCCGGGGGGTCCTGCTGCGGGCCGACAGGCAGGTGCCCGCCATCCTCAACCGCCGGCGGGACGGTCCGTGTCCCTTCGAGGCCGCGGCGGAGGAGGCGCTGCGGTCCGGGGCAGAAGCGGAGGAGGTGGTGGCGTTGCTCGGGCGGCTGTTAGGCAGAGGGGGCACCGCCGGGGAGGGTACCGCGCATGGACAGGCAGGGGAGGTCACAGTCCAGACCCTGGCGGGGAGCGCAGCCGGTCTTGCTCTCTCCCTGGTGTTGCCCTGGCTGTTCCACGCGGTAGGACTCGGCCCGGTCTTCCTGCCTATGCACCTCCCCGTCCTCGTGACCGGCGCCCTCTTCGGTACCGGTTCGGGACTGGCCGTGGGTCTTCTGGCACCGCTCCTGTCCACCCTGCTGACCGGGAGCCCGCCCACCGCTCCGCCCGTGGCACAATTGATGACCGCCGAGCTCGCCACGTATGGCGCCGCCGCAGGTTGGCTGCGCGGACGGCTCTTGGCCACCCCTCACCCGGCCTCCGCCCGCCGGGCCTCCCGTCTTCTCCTCCTCGAGTACGCTTGGCTGGTCGGCACGCTCCTGCTGGGCAGGCTCGCGCTGGCGGTCGCGGCCGGCCTGCTCGGCCCTGCCCTGGGGCTGCGGGTGCCAGCCGCTGTTTACGTGCAAGCCGCCATCTGGACGGGCCTGCCTGGTGTCTCCGTCCAGCTGGTGGTGGTCCCGTTCCTGGTGAGGCGTCTAGCGCACTACCTGAACCCAATCCCGGGAAGGAGGGAGAAGCATGAAACGCTTGACCCGGCGTGAGATGCTCCGCCTGACGGCAGGCGGGGTCGCGGCGTGGACCTTGCGCGGCGCGGACTGGGCCTGGGCGGCCCCCGCAGGGGCCGATCCGTACGGCGCCGCCCGGATCGACTGGCGGCAGCTGGCCGGCGAACGCATCCACATCCTGGTCACGCCCGCGCACTACTTCAACAAGTTCCGAGCCATCACCCCGGAGTTCACCCGGCTCACGGGGATCGAGGTCACCTTCGAGGTCATCCCCCCGCGGGAGATGCGGGAAAAGGCGGTCTTGGATCTCGGCTCTCGGACCGGCAACTACGCGAGCCACACCGCGGATCCCATGTACCTGCCCCTGTACGCGGTGAACAACTGGGTGGAACCCCTGGACTTGTTCTTAGACGACCACCGGCTCACCGACCGTGCCTGGTTCAACCTGGAAGACATCGTGCCCCTGTGGCGCCGCCACAACACCGTCCGCGGCCGCCTGTGGGGCATGCCCGTGGAAGGGGAGGTCACCATCCACATCTACCGGAGGGACGTGTACGAACAGCTCGGCCTGAAGCCTCCGGAGACGTTGGAGGAGCTGCGGGAGACGGCCCGCCGCGCGCACAACCCCGCCCGGAACCTCTACGGCCTGGCCCTGCGGGGATTCCGGGGTGCCGGCCAGAACATGTACATCTGGCCGTCCCTGTTCCGCGCCTACGGAGGCCAGTGGTTCGATCACGCGGGGAGGCCCACGGTGAACAGCGAGGCTGGCGTGCGCGCCCTCGAATTTTACGTGAGCGTGCTCCGGGAGTTTGCCCCGAAGGGTGTGGAGAACTGGAACTGGCCGGAGATCATGGAAGCTTTCGCCGCCGGGACCGTGGCGCAGTACGTCGACGCCAACAGCACCGCCTCCGTGATCGAAAACCCCGCCAAATCCAGGGTTTCGGGCAAGGTGGGCTACCAGCGGTGGCCGAAGGGCCCCACGGGCAAGCGGGTCACGAGCATCTGGAACTGGGCTATGCCGGTGAATGCCGCTCTGCCCACCCGCAAGAAGCAAGCCACCTGGCTATACATCCAGTGGCTCGCCAGCCGGCCCACCCAGCTCCGCTCGGCCACCTTCAAGGAGGCTCCCGACGCCGTGGTGCGCACGGGGGTAAACCGGATCTCCATCTGGCAAGACCCCGGCTACCGCAGCGTGATCGCCTTTACCCGGGACTACGCAGACGTGGTGCTGACCTCACTCCGGGAGGACACCGACGCGGACTGGAGGCCGCGGATCCCCGAGTGGCCGGATATCGGGGAGGTCATGGCCATCGCCATCCAGGAGGCCCTCGTGGGCCGCAAGACGCCCAAGCAGGCGCTGGACGACGCCAACGCGGAGCTCCGGCGCATCCTGCGGCGATGAACAGACCCCCAGGTCCCTACCGCCTGCCGCGGGGCGGCTCCGCTCTCGCCGCCAGGGCCATCGGGGCGGCCCCTGTCGCTGCCCGCCGACGGTTCCGCCTGGACCGCGAGGCCCGGTTCGGCCTCCTGCTCGTGGCACCGAGCCTGCTTATTCTCCTGCTCGTGTCCACGGCTCCCCTCTTCGTCCTCGTGGGCGCCTCGCTGTTCCACATCGAGCTCACGCGACCGTGGGTGGGCGGGTTCACCGGGCTCGGGAACTACGCGGCCATGCTCGGCGACGCGCGCTTCTGGCACAGCCTCCAGATCACCGGGGTCTACACGCTGACCACGGTCGTGCTCCAGGTGGTACTCGGCCTGGCCTTCGCCTTGGCCCTGGTCGACGTCCGGACGGGCCAGGGCCTCCTGCGAGTCGCCGTGTTGCTGCCCATGATCCTCACCCCGGTGGTCGTCGGCCTCGTGTGGCGCACGCTCCTGCTCACACCGCGCTACGGCCTCCTGGACTACTTGGCCATCGCCACGGGACTGGGCTCCCACAGCTGGCTGGGAGACTCCACCCTCGCCCTGGCCTCTGTGATCCTGATGCACACCTGGCAGTGGACGCCCTTCGTGTTCCTGGTGTTCTCCGCCAGCCTGGCAGCCCTTCCCGTGGAGCCCTACGAAGCCGCCCTGGTGGACGGCGCCAGCTCCTGGCAGAGGTTCCGCCACCTGACCCTTCCCCTCCTCCGGCCCGCGCTGATCACGGTGCTCGTGGTCCGCCTCATCATCGCCCTCCGCGCCTTCGACGCCATCTACGCGGCCACCGGCGGAGGTCCGGGGACCGCCACCGAGATCTTGAACTTGTACGCGTACCGCGTGGCCTTCAACTCGCTGAACCTCGGCTACGGTGCGGCTTTGTCCACCGCCCTGCTCCTCCTCACCCTCGGCGCCACCTTGGCGTTCGGCCGGCTGCGCAGCGCCGTGGAGGCTACGCCGTGAGCCGTCCTGCCTGGACTCGTACGCTCTCGGGTCTCCTCCGTTGGGCGGCCCTTGGCCTCGCCCTCGCCGTGTGGGCCATCCCCGTCCTGTGGGTGTGCGCCACCTCCGTCAAGCCGAGGACGGACATCTTCACGTTGCCCCCGAAACTCCTGTTCGCACCCACCCTCGAGCACTACCGCGTGGCCCTGGCCACCGCGGACATCCCTCGCAGCTTAGCGAACAGTGCGGTTGTGGCCACCCTCACCATGCTCCTCACCCTGGCCATCACCGTCCCCGCGGGCTACGCGTACGCCCGCCTCCGCTTCCCCCTTCGCCAGCCGTTGCTCATCTACACGCTGTTTACGCAGATGGTCCCCCCGGTCGGCTTCCTCATCCCCTTCTACCTGGTGCTGTCCAAGCTACGCATGTTGGACACCTACCCGGGGATCCTCCTCATCTACCTGAGCACTACCGTGCCCTTCGCCGTGTGGCTCATGACCACGTACTTCCTGGACGTCCCCCGGGAGCTGGAAGAGGCAGCCTTGGTGGACGGGTGCTCCAGGAGCGGCGCGTTCCTGCGGATCGCCCTCCCACAGGTGTACGGAGGGGTGGCGGTGACCGCCATCCTCTCCTTCATCAACGCGTGGAACGAGTTCATCTACGCGTCGGTGCTCACGGGCTACCGAGTACGCATGGCCCCCGTGGCCATCTTCGGGTTCCTCACCACGGAGGAGACGTTGTGGGGGCCCTTTGCGGCCACCGCGGTTCTCATCATGGCACCCGTGGTGCTCCTCGCGTTGGCGGCCCAACGCCGCATCGTCCGCGGCCTGACCCTGGGCGCCTTCCGGTAACAACAACGGCCTGAAGCGGAGGTGGTGGGATGCCCGCCAAGCCTGACAAGCTCCTGGTCCTCGGCCTCGACGCGGCCCTGCCCGACCTGCTGCGGCGGTTCTCCCAGGAGGGGGTGCTGCCCAACCTGCGATCCCTGATGGACCGCGGCGTGTTCGCGCGGGGGATCACCACCTTCCCGCCCCTCACCGCGGCCGCCTGGTCGGCCATCGTGACGGGGGCGGGCATAGGAGCCACGGGCGTGCCG
>JBEQAH010000139.1:0-5734 GCA_041640435.1 bacterium
CCGGGGAAGCGTGCTAAGATACGCCCTCCACCGAGTCCTGCTGCTCATCCCCATGCTCCTCGGGATCACGGCCGTGTCCTTCGCCGTGATCCAGCTCGCCCCGGGGGACTTCCTCGACGAGATGCGCCTCAACCCCGTGGTGAGCGCGGAGACGGTGGAGCGGATGCGCCGGGAGTTCGGGCTGGACCAGCCGCCCCACGTGCAGTACCTGCGGTGGCTGGGCCAGGTGCTCCGGGGAGACTTCGGGTACTCGTTCGCCTACCAGGTCCCCGTGAGCTGGCTTTTGGGTAGCCGGTGGTTCAACACGATCCTTCTAAACGTGTGCGCCTTCGCCTTCGCGTGGGCCCTGGCCATCCCCCTGGGCATCCACGCCGCGGTCCGCCAGTACCGGTGGAGCGACAACCTCTTGACCTTCGTCTCCCTGCTCGGCATCTCCACGCCGACCTTCTTCACAGGGCTCCTCGGCTTGTACGTGGCGTTCCGCACCGGGTGGCTTCCCATCGGAGGGATGACCCGCGTGGGGTTCGAGGAGTTGCCGTGGTTCGGGAAGGTCCTGGACGTGGCGCACCACCTGATCCTGCCCACCCTGATCCTCGGGTTCGGGGGTGTGGCGGGCCTCATGCGGCAAATGCGGGGCAACCTCCTGGAGGTGCTGCGGCAGGACTATGTGCGGACCGCCCGGGCCAAGGGACTCCCCGAGGGTGCAGTTCTCTACCGGCACGCGGTGCGCAACGCCCTGAATCCCCTCATCACCCTGTTTGGGTTCCAGCTGGGCGGACTGCTCAGCGGATCCGCCATCCTGGAGAACGTCATCGGCTGGCCCGGGATCGGGCAGCTGGTGGTTGAGGCCCTCCTGAAGAAGGACCTGTACGTGGTCATGGCCACGCTGGTGGTGGGCTCGGTGACGTTGGTGCTGGGGAATCTGGTGGCGGACCTGCTGCTGGCCCTCACCGACCCCCGCATCCGGTACGACTGATGGCCGCGCGCCTCGGCCCCCGTCCCGCGGGCCGCGAAGCGCAGGCCCGCACGCCCCGGCAGCTCGCCTGGCGACAGCTGCGGCGGCACCGCATGGCGCTTTTGGGCGGCGCCCTGGTGGCGGTGCTGTACACCATCTCCCTGTTCGCGGAGTTCCTGGCTCCGTACTCGCTGGACTTCACCGACCGCACCAAATTCTACCACCCGCCCACCGTGCCGCGGTGGACGGATGAGCAAGGACGGCTCACCTGGCCGTACGTGTACGGGACCCGGCTCGCAGACCCTGCCACGCGGCGCTACGAGGCAGTACCCGCGGAGAAGTACCCCATCCGGCTGTTCGTGCGGGGCGAGCCCTACAGGCTTTTGTTCCTGTTCCCCACGGACGTCCACCTGTTCGGTGTGGACCCGCCCGGCCGGATCTTCCTGCTGGGCAGCGACCCCTTCGGCCGCGACGTCCTGAGCCGAACTCTCATCGCAAGCCGGTTTTCCCTGTTCCTGGGCGTGCTGGCGGTGGCGGTCTCCCTGCCCGTGGGGACCCTGTACGGCGCGGTGGCGGGCTACTTCGGGGGTCGCGTGGACAACGTGCTGATGCGCATCGCGGAAGTGGTGATCGCGTTCCCGGAGTTCTACCTGCTGCTGGCCCTGGCGGCGGTCTTGCCCCCGGAGTTGCCCTCCACCACCCGCCTGGGTCTGATCGTGGTCATCATCTCCTTCCTGGGGTGGGGCGGGCTCGCGCGGCTGGTGCGGGGATACGTACTAGCCCTGCGGGCGCACGAGTACGTCGTGGCCGCCCGCGCGGCGGGCGCGGGTAACGCGTACATCCTGTTCCGGCACGTGCTCCCCAACACCAGCACACTGCTGGTGATCGTGGCCACCCTCTCGATCCCGGGGGCCATCCTGGCGGAGTCGGCCCTCTCCTTCTTCGGGCTCGGGGTCCGCGAGCCTCAGGCTTCCTGGGGCCAGCTGCTGAACGCCGCAAACAACCTCGCCACCCTCACCCAGGCTCCGTGGCTCCTGTGGCCCGGGGCCTTCATCGTGCTGGCGGTGGTGGGATTCAATCTGTTCGGGGACGGGCTCCGGGACGCCCTGGACCCGCGGATGCGGACGGGGTGAGGAGGGGCCGGCGGCGGGGTTGTCGTAGTGATTCAGGGGTCGTATGCTCGGTTGTTGGCCGCCCCTTCGGGGGACGTTCGCGTCGGGGAGGTGGTGCACCGGAAGGAGCAGACTCCTTCGGGGTTCGTGGCAGGCGCTTGACACTCTGATCTCAGGAGGGACGGGGGATGAAGAGTCGACGGAAGTGGATCTTCCCGGCGCTGGCGGCGGTCCTGGCGCTGCCCGTCGTGGGGCTCGCAGCGCCGGCACCGGTCGCGGGCCCGGACACGGTGGTGATCGGCACGCAGCAGGAGCCGGCGGTGATCGCGCTCGGCATCTGCGACGCGTGCACCATGTTCGTGGCCACCATGGTCTCCGCGCCCATTCTGCTACCCACGGTGGAGATGACCGACGAGTGGAAGTATCAGCCGGTGGCCGTGGAGAAGCTCCCCACCCTGAAAGACGGGGACTGGAAGCTTCTCCCCAACAACCGGATGCAGGTCACCTGGCGGATCCGCCGCGGCCTGCGCTGGCAGGACGGCAGGTCCCTCACGGCCGAGGACTGGATCTTCGCGTGGCGCGTGAACAACAACCCGCGCTTCCCCTCCGCGGGGCGGGACGTGTCCCGGCGCGTGGAGAACATCCTGGCTCCGAACCCGTACACCATGGTGGTGCAGTGGCGGGAGCGCTACGCCTTCGCCAACCTGAACGTCAACGGGGCCGGTTACCTGCCGCGTCACATCCTGAACGCCGCCTACCAGCGGGATCCCTCGCGTCTCCCGCAGCAGCCGTGGGGGACCTCCGAACAGACGGTGGGGACCGGGCCCTACCGGATTGTGCAGTGGCAGCGGGGTTCGGCCATCACCCTGGAGCGGTGGGACCAGTTCCCCCACCAGGCGGTGGGCGGGTCCTTCCGCGCGCCGGCGCAGGTGCGTCGCATCGTCTTCCGGTTCGTCCCCGACACCAACACCCAGATCGCCAACGTGCTCTCTGGGTCCGTCGACGCCTTCGACGAAACCGCCATCCCCTTCGTGCAGGGACTGGAACTGGAGAAGCGCCTGCAGCGGGAGGGCCGCCGCGACTGGGTGCTGCGGGCGGAGCCGGGCCTCATCTGGGAACACATCGACTTGAACTTAGACAACGTACACCTGCAGGACAAGCGCGTCCGCCAAGCGCTCATCTACGGCATGAACCGGGATCAGATCGTGGAGACGCTGTTCGAGGGCAAGCAGCCCGTAGCGCACCAGGTGTTCCCGCCGAAGCACTACGGCTACCACCCGCAGGTCCGCCGGTACGGCTACGACCCCGCACGGGCCCGCCAGCTCCTGCAGGAGGCGGGCTACACGCCGGGCCCGGACGGCATCCTGCAGAAGGGCGGCCAGCGGTTGAGCCTGACCCTGATGACCACCGCGGGCAACCGCACCCGGGAGCAGGTGCAGCAGATCATCCAGCAGCAGCTGCGGCAGGTCGGGGTGGAGATCCGGATTCAGAACCAACCCGCGCGGGTGTACTTCGGACAGACTCTGCCCAGCCGGCAGTTTGAGATGGCCATGTACGCGTGGGTGTTCGGCCCCACCTCCGACTGCGAAGGCCTGTACACGGGTGACACCCTACCGCCCAACGGGCAGAACTACCCGGGCTGGAAGAACGACGAGGTGACGCGGATCTGCCACGCGGTCCCGCAGGAGCTCGACCAGAGCCGCCGGGCGCAGATGCTGCGGCGGTTTGCGGAGATCTTCGTGGACGAAGTGCCCGTGATCCCCCTCTACTACCGGGCGGACTACACGGGGCACAAGGCGACCCTGCAGAACTGGAAGCCCACGGGGGCGGACACGCCGGTGACGTGGAACGCCACCCAGTGGCGGTGGACCCGCTAGCGCGGCAGGGATAGTCTGGGAGCCGGGAGGCGGGAGGTCCCCTCCCGGCTCCCTTCGTACGTGCGGAGGACGGACGAGTCGGAGAGCCGGACGATGGGTGCATACCTGGTGCGGCGGCTGCTCCAGATGATCCCACTGGTGTTCGGGATCTCGGTCATCGTGTTCATGGTGCTCGTCATGGCCCCCGGCGACCCCGTGGACCTGCTGCTGGCGGGGAACCCGCGGGTGCGGGCCGAGGACATCCAGCTTCTCCGCCAGATCTACGGCCTGGACGATCCCCTGCACATCCGCTACCTGAAATGGTTGGCCGCGGCGCTGCGGGGCGATTTCGGGTACTCCCGGACCTACCAGATCCCGGTGTTGCAGCTGGTGTGGGACCGGATCGGGAACTCCATGTGGCTCACCGTTCCGTCCTTTTTCCTCGCCCTCGCGGTGGCGGTGCCCGTGGGGGTGTACTCGGCCCTCCGGCAGTACTCCGTGGCGGACTACGTGGCGACCTTTTTCACCTTCTTCGGGGTCTCCATCCCCGCCTTCTGGTTCGGGGTCATGATGATCTACGTGTTCGCCGTGGTGCTGCGGGTGCTGCCCCCAGGTGGGTTCTCCACCCCCGGGGTTCCGCCCGGGTGGCCGAGCGTGGTCGACCGGCTGCAGTACATGGTTCTGCCCGTGGTGGTCCTCTCCCTCCTGCAGATGGCCGCCCTCACCCGCTACACTCGCAGCAGCATGCTGGAGGTGATCCGGCAGGACTACGTGCGCACCGCGCGCGCAAAGGGGCTGGCGGAGGCCGCGGTGATCCAACGACACGCGCTGCGCAACGCCCTGATCCCCATCGTCACCATCCTGGCCCTCAGCATTCCGGCCCTGTTCGCAGGGGCACCCCTCACGGAAACGGTGTTCGCGTGGCCGGGGATCGGCCGGCTCATCGTGGAGTCGGTGGGTGGTGGCGACTACGCCACCGCCCAGGTGGCCCTCCTGTTCCTGGCGCTGCTGGTTTTGATCTTCAACCTTCTGGCGGATCTGGCGTACGCGCTGTTGGACCCGCGGATCCGATATGACTGACGCGGGGGATGGCGAGATGGCGGAGGTGCGGCCCGGCGAGTCCGCTGGCGGCGTGGCGGCGGCGCGGCCTGCGGCGCGGGTGCGCCCGGTGGTGGGCCAGAGCTACTGGCAGATCGCCCTGGCGCGCCTGCGCCGCCACCGGGTGGCGATGTTCGGCGGGTGCACCATCCTGGCGCTGGTGGCGACTGCGGTCCTGAGCCCGTGGATCGCGCCCTACGCGCCCACCCACATCGACCTCACGAACCGGATGAGCCCACCCTCGTGGCAGCACCCCCTCGGCACCGACGAGCTGGGCCACGACGTGCTCACCCGGCTGCTGTACGCGGGCCGCGTGTCCCTCACGGTGGGGTTCAGCGCCGCGGTGGCCTCGGCTTTGGTGGGAACCCTCGTGGGGCTGGTCTCGGGGTTTTACGGCGGCTGGCTGGACAACGTGCTCATGCGTTTCGTGGACATCATGCTGTCCATCCCAGACCTGCCCATCCTCATCATCCTCGCCCGCTACTTCGGGGGCAGCCTCCTGGGGATCATCCTGGTGATCACCGCCTTCGGCTGGATGGGCACCGCCCGCTTGGTGCGGGGCGAAGTGCTGAAGCTGAAGCGCACGGACTTCGTGGAGGCGGCTCGGGCCCTGGGGGCGTCCAACGCCCGCATCATGCTGCGGCACCTGGTGCCCAACACCCTGGCGCCGGTCATCGTGGCCGCCACGCTGGCGGTGGGCGGAGCCATCCTCA
>JBEQAH010000140.1:0-5561 GCA_041640435.1 bacterium
ACCCGCCGACTGCGTGCCCTACAATACCGTAGAGGGCGTACGGGTGGGCTGCTTCCCCGACCTCTACGTGGCTCTCGCAAGCAATCCACCTGATCAGGTGATTTCTCTTTGACACTTACACAGTGCAGGCATGTCGATCGGGCAATCGCGCGCCAGCTCGGCGTGTCCCGGAACACCGTGCGCCGGTGCCTGCGTGCGTCAGAGGTACCAAGCCAGCCCCACGGCCGCCCCGGGGCCTCAAACTGGACCCCTACAAGGGGTTTATCCTCCGGCGGCTTGCTGAGGGCGTGGACAACGGCGTGCTGCCGCGGGAACTGCGGGTTCAGGGGGACGCCGGGAGCCACGCGATCCTGAAGGACTTCCTGCAGCCGCTGCGTGCGCGCCGCGTGCCGCGGGCAACGGTGCGGTTCAAGACCGCCCCGGGTGAGCAGGCGCAGGTGGACTCCAGCAGCTGCCCGTACGGGCTGGCGGACGGCAGGGCGGCGGGTGTGGCTGTTCACGGATGGCGCTGAGCTGGTCGCGGACCCTGCACGTGGAGTTCGGGGCGCGGGCCAAACACGGTCACGTTCATCCGCTGCTACCTGCACGGCTCGGGGTACTTCGGCGACTCGGTGCAGCACTGCCTGTACGACCGCACCAAGCTAGTGGCCCTGGGTCTCACGAACACGGGCGAGGTCCAGTGGAACAAGCAGTTCCTGGACTTCGCCCCGCGGCTGAGGTTTGAGATTCGGCTCTGCCAGGGCTACCGGCCGCGGACCAAGAGCCGGCCTGAGAGCGGAATCCAGTCCGTCTAGCACAACTTCTCAACGGGGGTGTCGTTCACCGACCTGGACGACCCGAGCCGCTAGGCGCGCGTGTGGCTCGACACGGTGGCCAACGTGCGCATCCACGGCACCACGCCCGAGCGCCCGATCGATCCCCCGGCCGTAGAGCGGGCATACCTTCCCCTCTCCCGACCGGGAGCAGCTGTGGCCCTGCCTGCGGGAGGATCAGCAGGTGAGACGTAACGGGTAGGTGCGGCGAGAAGGGGCGTAGTACGGGCTGCCCTGGCCCTCGCGTCCCGGGCAGGGTAGTGCCGATCCAGCCAAGTGACGGGGTCGTGGAGCTGGGGGGGGGCGATGAGCGGGTGGCGATGCACCCGCGTGCGGTGCGGTCCGGTCAGTACTCTACCCATCCCCGCAAGTGGGCAGCCACCCCCACCCGGCTCCCGTCCGAGGCCGGAACTCCTGCCGGTACAGCTGCCCGCCGTAGAGGTGGAGCACCGGCCGCTGAGCGCCTAGGAGGCCCTGGCCGCGGCGGCGATCCGGCCGTGACCACTGTGGCGAAGGCGCGGCAATACCTCGAGAGAATCAGAGAATACCCAGCAACGACATTACTCCGTAGCATCCCGGTCCGCCTTGCGGCGGCTCCCGCTTGTAGTCCTTGCGCTGCCGTTATGCAGAGTGGTAACTACTGCGTTGTAGGAGGGCGGCCGGGCGGTACCTGAACAGGGAGCTGCGGCGCTACGGAGAAGGGAGACACGTATGCGTTACGGGATGGTGTGGGGCATGTGGCGTACATTGAGCGCAAGCGCACCCGCACTCGCTGCGGTTCTCGCTGTAGCTGTTGTAGCGGGGGCGAGCCGGGCACTGGCCAGCTCGCCCCCTGAGCCAGTGATCCTTGCGGACAATGCGGTTGTCATCGGCATCAAAAAGGGAGCCATGATCGGGCCGAGGCTGTTCGTGACAATCAACCACGGGATCGAGAACTGGCTCCCGGGGCGCGAGCACGGATTCGGCTTCGAACTCCTGGTGAAGCAGCGGGCAGAGAATTCGATCGCGGGCAGTCGCGTGATCTACCCCGAAGATACCCGCCGTGCCCGGCTTGTCTGCAGGTCGAGATTGGACCGGTACGGCGGCGGGGACGGCTACGACTACACCATCTGGGAATTCCTCGAGCCTCCCCCTGAGGGCGTTACCTGGCTCCCGGTTACCCACAACCTGAACGACATCCGCTGGGTGGGTACAGGCAAGACAGCGTTCAGGGCGAGGTATACAGGCGGAGCTTCAAGGAGCGTGTACCTTACGCCTGTAGAATTCCCGCGAGTTGACGTCTTCTCCGATCGCTTCCGTCCTGTAGATGGCTGGAGCGGGACGCCCGTCCTTACAGACCGGGGGGAGCTGGCAGGGCTCGTGGCGCTGGGGAACGAGATCGGGTATGTGGCCCTGACCATCCCCCGCTGGTGGAACTGCCACAAGAAGTAGGTCCGGGATGAACGGCCTGCGTGAGGAAAGGGGCCAGGCGCTGATCCTGGCCATGGCTGCTCTCCCAGCCACATCCCTGCTGGCTGCGGGGATCGCCAGGACGGCCTGGGACGGGACCCGCAGCCCCCTCCAGTCCCGGCTGAGGTCCCAGGCTACCATCGCCTCGGCTTCTGCCTCTGAGCTGCAGCTTGCTGTCCTGAAGCGCGCGCTCAGAGAACAGCTGGTGCAGAACATCCTGGACCAGGGATGCAAGCGGCAAAACGACGCGGGGACCCAGTGCGTTGTGCCCGGCAACGACACCGGCGGGACTTCGGGGGTGCGTAAGGACCGCATCCAGCGGGGCGTGCGGTGGCGGGGGCGTCAGCCCCTGGCAGAAGGCCGGGGAGAAGACTACAATCAGGCAGGTGCAGTTGGGACCATAGGGGAGTGCTGGCCTGGCTGGTGCCGGCCCCGGTCTTCAAAACCGGCGGGAGGGGGGCAGTCTGGACTGTCCCAGGTGGGTTCGATTCCGATCTACTCCCGCTAGGAAGCGTTTCACCGGGCGAGGCTGGTCGGAGGGGCTCCCGCCGGGGCGGGACCCGGCGGTTCTTAGCGGGCCCCGGGCCCGTGTCGCCGGAGGACGGGAACTAGAGGCATGGATCCTAGCCCGAGTACGGATAGACGGAGCGGAGAAACTGGATACCGGCCGCACAGGTGCCGGGGCGGGGCGCTGCG
Organism: bacterium; assembly: GCA_041640435.1. Taxonomy (GTDB): domain Bacteria; phylum Sysuimicrobiota; class Sysuimicrobiia; order Sysuimicrobiales; family Sysuimicrobiaceae; genus Tepidifontimicrobium. The sequence goes on from JBEQAH010000140.1 coordinate 2,958, forward strand.
CTGGCAGGCCCCGAGGCGCACCCGCCTTTCCCCCGTGCCCTAGGGTACGGGCCTGAGAGGCGGCCCTCTCCGGCGTGCGGTTTCTCCGCCCGCCGGGGAGGAAGAGGTTGGCTACCGAGTTTCGATCGCCGAAAGAGCTCATCCGCCGCATCCGGGAGCTGCTCACCACCGGCCGGCAGGACGTGCTGCTGGCCCTCCTGGAGGAGCTGCAACCCTACGACATCGCGTCGCTTCTGCCGTCGCTGACGCTGGAGGAGCAGCGGCGGCTGGTTTCCCTCCTGTCCCCCGAAGTGGCCGCCGAGGCCATTGAGCACCTAGACTACGACCATCAGTACCGCATCATCGACCACCTGGAGCAGGAGAAGGCCCGCCAGATCCTGGCGGCCATGTCCACCGACGCGGTGGTGGACCTGGCGGGGGCCATCCACCCCCTTCAGGCCCGGGCCCTGTTGGAGCTGGTAACCCCGGAGAAGCGGGAGCCCATCGAGCGCCTCATGACCTATCCCGAAAACTCCGTGGGCGCCCTCATGACACTGGAGTATCTGGCGGTCAGGGAGGGATGGACGGCCGATCAGGTCATCGCCCACTTCCGCAAGGTGGGAGCCCGGGTGGAGGTGGCCAACTACGTCTATGTGGTCAACGGCCAGGGCCAGCTGGTGGGGGTCGCGTCCCTGCGGGACGTGCTCCTCAGCCCCCCCGGCACTCCCATGGCCGAGATCATGTACACCAAGGTCATCTCGGTACCCGTAGATGCCGACCGGGAGGTGGCCGCCCGGCTGCTGAGCCAGTACGACTTCGTGGCCCTGCCCGTCGTGGATGCTAACGGCCGCATGGTGGGTGTGGTGACTCACGACGACGTCCTGGACGTCATCCAGGAGGAAGCCACCGAGGACATCCACCGGCTGGGCGGTACCGAGCCCCTGGAGGAGCCCTACCTGCGGGCGCGGCTGGGCACCCTGGTGCGCAAGCGTATCGTGTGGTTATTGCTACTCTTCCTAGCCCAGTCGGTGACCACCAGCATTCTCCGACACTACGAGGAGGCGCTGGAGATGGTGGTGGCCCTGGCCTTCTTCATCCCGCTCCTCATCGACACGGGTGGGAACGCGGGCTCCCAGGCCTCCACCCTGGTGGTGCGGGCCCTGGCTCTGGGCCAGGTGAGCCTGCGGGACGTCTTCCGCATCGTGGCCCTGGAGGGGCGGGTCGCGCTGACCCTGGGGGCCGTGATGGGGTCGGTATCTCTGCTGTGGGCGCTGGTTTTGCAGTCCCAGGTGGGCCTGGCGGCGACGGTGGCCTTGAGCGTGACCCTGGTGGTCCTAGTGGCTTCCATCGTGGGGGCTTTGCTGCCCCTGGTGGCCCAGCGGCTCGGTTTCGACCCCGCGGTCTTCTCCAGCCCCATCATCACTACCGTGGCCGACGCGGTGGGGCTGCTCATCTACTTCAAGATCGCCCGGACGATCTTGGGGTTGTAGTCGGCCTGGGGGCCGAGTTCCGGGACCCTGCCCGCTTCACGACCACGTCCCCTGGTACCTCAGCAGCCCGCTACTCGAGGGTCCCGCCCCCAGGGCCCTGTCCCCAGGGGCTCGGCCCCTACGATCCGATTGCTCGAGCGACCATGTTTCTCCAGGGGCGTGTCCCTATCCCTAGGGCTCTGTCCCCTGGGCTACGTCCCCGGGTGTCGGCGCCGGGGAGCTGCTGTCCCTCGCGCCAGCGGTGCAGGTCGGCTCGGAATATCCACTGGCGCCAGCGGTGGTGGAAGAGGCCCTTCAGCGCGCAACATCGACTGGCCAGAAGTGCGAGCGGTTAGGGTCGTCACGGAGCGGGGGGTCGAACCGCGCCTGGATGGCCAGCAACTGATCGTCGACAGCCCCGCTTTCCTCATGACCCAGGGCGTGGCTCCCGCCGCACAGAACGAGCGCCTTGCTGCGCTCGAATCGCAGGGACAGACGGTCCTTGGCAGGGCGCGCGAAGCCATCCTGCTGGCTCTGTTGGCGCTCCGTCACACCCTGTGACGCCCTGCGGCCCGATGCCGCCGACGCCGTAAAGCGCATGTACCGGCTGCGCACCCCACGAGCCTCCTCACCGGCGACAACAAACAGGCCGCCCGCTGCTCTGCCCGCGCCGAATTGAGGACGTTTCTGCGCGCCTGTTGCCCAGCGAGCAGGCGGCTGATTCCGAAACTCCAGGGACAAGGCACCCGCGTGCCCGTGCTCGGGGTCGCGATCAACGGCGCGCCCGGCCCTCATGCAGGCCCACGTGGACATTGCCCTCCGCAGGAATCGGAGCACCGTTCAGGGAGTCTATCCAGCACACTCTCCGACGCCCACCACAGAAAAGCTCAGCCGGGAAAGTTCCATTCGCCCGTAGCACCGCAAAAGAATCCTTTCCGCTCCCCCCCCCCCAGCGTCCGCGGAACTCCTCCTGCCCGCCGAGGGCGCTCCCGACCGTTGCCCCTAAAACGCTACTTTCTCTTCCTCAAGTGGTCTCCGCCTGTCCGCTTTTATCCGCCCCCTTTCCGCCGTCACAAATGGGCCAAGCGACCTTTTCTTTGTGACTTTTGCCTTCTCCCTTTAATTTCCTCCGTATGTCATGTAAATTCCCACGCAC